>JBDRNI010000067.1:0-16940 GCA_043811335.1 Candidatus Omnitrophota bacterium
ATAAAAAAGACTTGACAAACCTTCTTACTGACACTAAACTGGTAACAGTAAAGGGGGCAAGGCATGAAACTTTTAACAAAAAACTCTGACTATGCGATACGGGCGCTTATCGTTTTAGCAAATAAGAAAGATTCATTCTTATCCGCCAGGGCCATAGCAAAAGAGCAGGGTGTGCCTTATCCGTTTTTGAGAAGGATCCTGAATGAGCTTATCAAAAACGGATTGGTTGAATCCCGTGAGGGGAGACAGGGCGGGTTTAGGATCAAAAAACCTGCCGGAAAGATCGGCATCGTGGAAGTCATGAACATCTTTCAGGGGGATATTCAGTTATCCGAGTGCATGTTCCGCAAGAAATTATGCAGGGATAGAGCAAGGTGTGTATTAAGGAAGGAGATCAAGCGGGTAGAAAAAATAGTTAAGGACGAATTCGGAGATATTACGATAGAAAAACTTTCAAAAAAATTAAAAAAGGGGGCATGACATGTTTTGTTATCAATGTGAACAGACCGCGGGCGGCGCGGGCTGCACGAAAATCGGAGTGTGCGGAAAAGATCCTGATATTCAGAGCTTGCAGGATATTTTGCTTTTTGGATTGAAGGGCATGGCTGCATATGCCTTCCACGCGAGGGAAATGGGCGGGGTCAATATTGAAGTGGACGGTTTCATGCATGAGGCGCTTTTCAAAACGATAACGAATGTCAGTTTTGATCTGAAACAATATCTGGATATTGTTTTAAAATGCGGCGAAATGAATCTCCGGACAATGGAACTTCTTGATAAGGTCCACGTGGAACGGTTCGGCAGTCCCACTCCCGCAGAGGTAGAAACGGGCACGCGAAAAGGCCCGGGGATACTTATTACGGGGCACGATCTGCCGGATCTATATGAACTGTTGAAACAGACTGAAGGCACGGGCATTAATGTATACACCCACAGTGAAATGCTGCCGGCGCACGGGTATCCGGGTTTAAGAAAATTTAAGCATCTTGCGGGGAATTATGGAGGGGCCTGGCAACAGCAGCACAAAGAGTTCAAAGAGTTCCCGGGAGCTTTATTGGTTACGACAAACTGTGTTCAAATCCCTCGTCCGGATACCTATCTGGACAGATTATTTACCATAGGAATAGCGGGGGTAGAGGGTGCCGTGCACATAGAGAACAGGGACTTTACCCCGCTTATTGAAAAGGCGAAGGATCTGCCTTCGCTTCCGGAAGCACCGGGTAAAAAGATCATGACGGGGTTTCATCATACGGCCATACTCGGTCTGGCTGATAAGATCGTGGGCGCCGTAAAAGCCGGCAAGATCCGGCATTTCTTTCTGATAGGCGGGTGTGACGGCGCAAAACCGGGACGGAATTATTACACGGAATTTGCCGAGAAGGTCCCCAAGGATTGTGTAATATTGACCCTTGCCTGCGGCAAGTATCGTTTCAATAAACTTGATTTCGGCCAGATAGACGGCATACCGAGATTATTGGACGTCGGGCAGTGTAATAACGCGTATTCCGCGGTTCAAGTGGCAGTGGCTCTGGCAAAAGCGTTTAATTGCGGAGTAAATGAACTGCCGCTATCGTTCGTGCTCTCATGGTTTGAGCAAAAAGCGGTGGCTATCCTTTTGACGCTGTTCCATTTAGGCATCAAAGGTATACGTCTGGGGCCCACGCTGCCCGCTTTTGCGACTCCGAATGTCTTGAAAGTATTGCAGGATAAGTTTGATATTAAGCCCATTACAACTCCGGATGAGGATCTGAACGCTATTCTGGGTTAACAAACGGGAGGATAAATGATAAAACAGGTCATTAAGCCGGCGGAAGCCGTAAATTATCAAAACGGCTCCATAGTCAGTAAAGAGATCGTCAAGGGGCGAACAGGCAGTGTAACTTTGTTCGCCTTTGATAAAGGCGAGGCCTTGAGTGAACATACGGCGCCTTTTGACGCATTGGTATATATAATTGACGGCGAGGCGGAAGTTGTAATATCCGGAAAATCCTTTCGCCCCGGAACAGGCGAAAGTATGATAATGCCGGCGAACGAACCGCATTCGGTAAAGGCCGTGGATCGTTTCAAGATGATGTTAGTGATGATAAAGTCATAGAAAAGGGCGGGCCCATGTGGCATGTTTACATATTACGATGCGCCGACGGTTCGCTTTATACCGGCAGTACGACAGATGTAGACCGCCGGCTAAAAGAGCATAACGCCGGTAAAGGCGCCTCTTATACCAGGAGACGTTTGCCCGTAAAATTGGAGTATAAGGAAGATTATCCGACCAGAGCCGATGCCCAGCGGCGTGAGGCCGGGATCAAGCATCTTTCCCGTAAGGAAAAACTTGCCCTCATAGCCCGACCGACCTCTAATAAGCTTGAGAATTAAAGCCGGATGTTATAAGATTACGAAAAGAAAAGAGAAAGGAAAGCGGTGAATAAAAAAACCATTTTCGCGGTCAGCATGGTGCTCCTGATCTTTGCCGTTATAGTCGTTTACGAATGGGGCGGGGCATGGAAAGGGTATAAGACTACCATAGAGCAGAGCGAAGTCATAACCTCTGAGCTTTTAAAAGAAGAGAATATACCCGTCTACATGCTCATTGTCGTGACGATCATTGACTATATCAAACATTCGTGGCTTTGTTTGCTTCTGGCGTTCATCGCGGCGGGCGCTCTTCAGGAATTCGTTCCGAAAGAGAAAGTTATCAGATACATGGGGTCAAACAGGGGGGTTTTTCCGTATCTGGTAGGAGCGGGCTGCGGACCCCTGCTTTCAATGTGTTCGTGCAGTATAATCCCGATCTTCGGCGGGCTTTATAAGAGAGGCGCGGGCCTCGGGCCAGCACTCACATTTCTTCTGGTGGCTCCCGCGTTTAATCCTGCGGCGATCCTTTTAACCCTGGCCCTTCTGGGTTGGAAATTTGCCGTAGGAAGGATTGTTTTTGCCATGGGCGCGGGGATTTTAGTTGGGTATATCACGGAACGGATAATGCGGAACAAGATACCGGCTCCGGAACCCATGAACATTGAGGACGATGTTTATGCAGGCCCGGAAGAAAAAGGCGGTTACGGGAAAAGAACGGCTAACATGTTCCGGTATTCATGGGAGTTCGTGAAGATAGTTCTTCCGCTGATACTGATCGGTGTTGTGATGGCGGGCCTCATAAAGGCATTTCTGCCGCCCGCCTTTATCGTGAAATATCTCGGTGTCGGAATATTTCCCATCATGCTGGCGTCGGCTATAGGAGTTCTCATGTATGCGCCGAGTCTGGTAGAAGCTCCTCTTATAAGGGGACTGATAGACATGGGAATGGGAACAGGCGCCGCGATGGCCCATCTCATAACAGGTCCGGCGTTGAGCTTGCCGTCCATACTCGGTGTATGTAAGATAGTCAGCCCTAAGGTGCCTGTGGTCTACGCATCGCTGATGTGGGTATGCGGTGTTATCGCGGGTCTTGTTTTCTGGTTTATCATGCCGGTATTCGGTTAAAACGGGGAGGGTATCATGAAGATAGAGGTTTACGGTCCGGGCTGTTCACGGTGTCAAGCGGTTGAAAAGGCCGTGCATGACGCTCTTGCCGAACTCGGCATGGCGGCGGATGTGGAAAAAGTCACCGATATGGCAAAGATCGTGGATGCCGGTATCATGATGACGCCGGGGTTGAGCATCAACGGTAAGATCAAGTGCGGCGGCCGTGTTCCCGGAGTGGAAGAGGTCAAGAAATGGATCAAAGAAGGATAAAATAAGGGGGAAGAAGTGGAAGTATATCGCTGTAATGTATGCGGAGAAGTGTATATAGGAGAAAAGAGATCTGTAAGCTGTCCGTTCTGCGGGGCGCACGGGAAATATTTCGTTCCGGCAAAGGATTGGAAATTGCTGCGCGCGGCGTCATTATCGGATGCCAGCAGGGAAAACCTGAAAAAGGCGCTGGATCTGGAGATAAACAACACGAATTTTTATAAAGCCGTCTCGGAAAAGAGTAAAGACGTTCATACGTCAAGCATGTTCAAGGGCCTCTCAAAAGTGGAGCGCGAACACGCCTCGGCGATATGCAAGCATTTAGAAATAGAAAAACCGGACTCAAATGCCGGCTCAGACAAGGCCGTTGATTCTGACGAGGAAAACATTAAAGAGGCCAACAAGAGAGAACGGAACGCGGTTAAGTTTTACGGGGAGGCATTGTTCCAGGCCTCGGAACCCGAGATCAAAGAATTCTTTAATGCGGTAATGCAGATAGAGTCGGACCATATAAAATTGACTAATTAGAAACTTGAGGGGGTTGAAATGACAAAAATAAGAGAACTTTATCGGTGCGAGATATGCGGGAATGTTATTGAAGTCGTGCATGAAGGCGCGCCGTCTCTGGTTTGCTGCGGCGAGCCGATGGGAAAGCTTGCGGCAAAAACCGCGGACGAGGGAAAAGAAAAACACGTTCCGGTTATTGAAGAAGCCGGCGCCGGCATCAAGGTCAAGGTGGGGAGTGTTCCTCATCCCATGGAAGAAAAACATTATATAAAGTTCATTGAGATCTTATTGAAAGACAAAGTAATGCGTAAGGAACTCAAACCCGGCGATGCCCCGGAGGCAAAATGCTGCGAGTCAAAGTCGGATGTAACAGAAGTGCGGGAATTCTGTACGGTGCATGGGTTGTGGAAAAACGCGTAAACATTTAAGAAAAGGCAGGAAAGAGATCATGAAGAGCATAAAAGGAACAAAAACGGAAAAAAACCTTCTTGCGTCTTTTGCGGGGGAATCTCAGGCAAGGAACCGATATACTTATTTCGCGTCCGTGGCAAAAAAAGCCGGATACGAGCAGATATCGGCTATATTCCTGGAAACCGCCGAGAACGAAAAAGAACACGCCAAGAGGTTTTTCAAGCTTCTGGAAGGCGGGGATACCGAGATCACGGCTTCTTATCCGGCCGGGATAATAGGAGATACGTCGGAAAACCTTGCGGCCGCGGCTTCGGGAGAAAACCTTGAATGGACGACGCTCTATAAGGAAGCGGAGGCGGTAGCGCACGATGAGGGCTTTGAGGAGATAGCGAAGCAGTTCAAGGAGATCGCCGAAGTGGAAGAGGAACATGAAAAACGGTACAGAAAACTGCTTAAAAATGTCAAGGACGGCAACGTGTTCAAAAAAGATACTGCGGTCAAATGGAAATGCCGTAATTGCGGTTATGTTCACGAAGGTAAAGCGGCGCCCGGAGAATGTCCGGCATGCGCGCATCCGATGGCGTATTATGAACTTCTGTGTGAAAATTATTGATCCGGGTTCATGAAAGCGCTAAAGTCCGAATACAGAAAAAAGAAGAAACATATAGAAGAACGTCTGAACGAATTCAGACGGGTCGGAGCCGGCGCGAACGAGGATATTTTTGCGGAGCTTTGTTTTTGCCTGCTAACACCTCAGTCCAGAGCCGTTTATTGTGATAAGGCGGTTAAGGAACTGAAACGCGAGGGCCTGTTGTTGAAAGGTTCGGAAGGCGTCGTGAAAAGCCGGCTTAAGGGTGTCAGGTTCCCGAACAATAAAGCCGCGTATCTCGTGGCGGCGAGAAAACTTTTCAAGAGCAAGGGCGCGCCTGACGTGAAAAGCAAGATTGACGCCGGAGATATATTCAAAACGCGGGAATGGTTAGTGACGAATGTTAAAGGCCTGGGATACAAAGAGGCAAGCCATTTCTTACGCAACATAGGGCTTGGCGGGGATATAGCGATACTTGACGTGCACGTCTTGAAGAGTTTGAAAGAACGCGGAGTCATAAAAAAGGTCCCCGCCTCGATCAGTAAAAAGGTTTACCTGGAGACAGAAGAAAAGATGAGGGTTTTTTCCCGAAAAATAAATATTCCCCTTGAAGCATTGGATCTTTTATTCTGGTCCGGCGAGACAGGTTTTATTTTCAAGTAATAATGAGGAGGATGCGCGAGTGAAACGTAACATGTTATCGGTCTTCATCTTATTTGTTGCACTCTTCGGCGCGATATCTATCCGGGCCGTTGAACCCGCGCGTGTTACCGTATATTATTTTCACGGCACCTTCAGATGTCCGTCCTGTCACAGAATTGAGCAATATACGAAAGGGGCACTGGATGAATATTTCGGCGCCGATTTACGTTCCGGAAAACTGATCTATGAGGTAATCAATCTTGAAGAAGAGGGGAATGAGCATTTTGTGCGGGATTATGAACTTTACACGAAATCAGTCGTGCTCTCTCTCGTGGAAAACGGCAAAGAAATAAAATACAAAAATCTTGATAAGGTCTGGCAGTATCTGGGGGATAAACGCAAGTTTTACGATTATATTGACTCGGAAACCCGTTCTTTCTTGGAAGAATTAAAAGAGAAAGAAAAAGACGCGACATGGTAGTATTACTTTCAGCGCTGTGGCTGGGGATCCTTACCTCTATAAGCCCTTGTCCTCTTGCGACAAATATCGCGGCTGTGTCTTTTCTGTCCAAAAAAGCGAACCATCCTAAACTTGTTTTGTTCTCAAGCGCTGCCTATATTGCCGGACGCATGATAACGTACGCCATACTGGGGACTCTTATCATAGCTTCTCTGGTAAGCGTGCCTCTTACGGCTCTCTTTCTGCAGAAATACATGAATAAGATCTTAGGGCCGGTTCTCGTGATCACGGGATTATTTCTGCTGGGCGTGATAAGGATAAACATGCCCATGTTTACTCTTTCCGGCGAAAAACAGGCAAAATTATCCGGAGAGGGCGCGGGCGGGGCCTTCTTGCTCGGCGTCGTGTTCGCCTTGTCGTTCTGTCCGATCGCCGCCGCGCTCTTTTTCGGGAGTTTGATACCGCTTGCGTTGAACAGCAAGTTCGGGATGGTTCTGCCTTTTATTTACGGTATCGGCACGGGCCTGCCCGTGGCGATATTTGCCGCCGGCATCGCGTTGAGCGTCCGGTCATTGTCCGGCTGGTTTCACAAGACGGCGCGAATTGAATCACGCATGCGGCATCTCACGGGCGGGATCTTTATTTTGGTGGGGATCTATTTTATCTGGGCGTACATGATCATTAACTTATTGTAAGGACAATAGACCATGGAAAAAGTGATCCACGAAGAAAGACGTTTAAGTTTTTTTGAAAAATATTTAACGGGCTGGGTAGTGGCGTGTATCGGGATAGGGATCCTGCTCGGCAAATTATATCCCGAAGCCGTTGTTGTTCTGGACAGGATCTCGGTTTATCAGGTATCCATACCGATCGCTATCTGTCTTTTCTTCATGATGTACCCGATCATGGTAAAGATCGATTTTTCCGAGGTTATCAAGGCGGGGAAGACGCCAAAGCCCGTGATACTTACCCTGTTTATAAACTGGTGCATAAAACCTTTTACCATGTTTGCCATATCCGGCCTGTTCCTGGGGGTTCTGTTTAAGGGGTTTCTTCCCGGGATGGAGATACTCAAGGACGGTTCTCAGGTGGAATTATACAGATCCTATATAGCCGG
Organism: Candidatus Omnitrophota bacterium; assembly: GCA_043811335.1. Taxonomy (GTDB): domain Bacteria; phylum Omnitrophota; class Gorgyraeia; order Tantalellales; family Tantalellaceae; genus CAZGOZ01. Next base: position 7,453 of record JBDRNI010000067.1, read on the forward strand.
CTGTATATTGCTGGGTGTCGCGCCCTGCACTGCAATGGTCCTTATCTGGGGACATCTCTCAAAGGGCAATGACGGCCATACGCTGGTCATGGTGGCGGTAAATTCCTTAACGATGCTGTTTCTTTACGCGCCTCTGGCAGGGTGGCTGTTAGGGGTGAATAAGATGCCCATACCCTGGCAAACCATTGTATTGTCTGTTCTGATCTACGTGGGACTGCCGCTTCTTCTGGGTTATCATTCAAGAAAATGGGTGATCGCCCGAAAAGGGTTTAAGTGGTTTGAAGAGAAATTCATACATTATCTGACGCCGGTATCTATCGGGGCTCTCCTGGTCACGCTTGTGGTCCTTTTCAGCATGAAAGGGGAGTTGGTCATAGACCAGCCGCAGATAATATTTTTGATCGCGATCCCTCTTCTCATACAAACGTGTTTTATATTCTGCCTGGCGTATGTGATGGCGAAATGGTTAAAGTTGCCATACAGAGATGCGGCTCCGTCCGCCCTTATCGGGGCGAGTAACCATTTTGAGGTCGCGATAGCGACATCTGCGATGCTTTTTGGCTTATCTTCCGGCGCGTCTCTGGCGACGGTCGTAGGTGTATTGATCGAAGTGCCGGTCATGCTCATGCTGGTGAAAGTATGTTTGCGGACCAGGCATGTATTTGATAAAAGATCCTGAGAAAGAGAGACAACATGAACGCATTTTTAATGGTTTTAAAGCATTATCTTATTGAGATCATACCGGCGCTGGCGGTCGGGTTTTTCCTCTCCGGCCTGATCCATGAATTCGTGCCTGACGGCTGGGTAGAAAACAATCTGGGAAGGAAAGGCCTCAAACCTATTTTTTACGCCACGGTCATGGGGACGATCCTGCCGATCTGCTGCTGGGGAACCCTGCCGATAGCCCTGAGCCTTCATAAAAAGGGTTCAAAATTAGGGCCGGTCATGGCGTTTCTGGTGGCCACGCCCGCGACGTCGGTCAGCGCTCTCGCGGTCACGTATAAACTGCTGGGGATAAAATTCGCCGTTTTTATATTTTTCGCTGTGATCCTGATGGGGCTTCTCATGGGAATTATCGGCAACCGGCTTTCTTTTGTTCCGCGTAAAAAAACCGAAGAGGCATGCCCTGAATGCGAAAAGGGTATTGACCATACGCATGAGAAGAAGGAGAGAACTCTCCTTCAGCGTTTAATATCCGCATTAAGGTTCGCTTTCTGGGACATGCCGAAAGAAATAGGCCGTGAATTGATCCTGGGTATACTTCTGGCCGCCGTCGTGGCTACCTTCGCGCCTGTGGGTCTCTGGATAAGGAAGAATCTGTCGGGCGCGGCCGGATACCTTTTTGCTGTCGTGTTCGGCCTTGCGATGTATATATGTTCAACGGCTACGGTTCCGCTCGTGGACGCCTTTGTAAGACAAGGGCTGGGCATCGGCGCGGGAATGGTTCTCTTATTGGCAGGGCCCATAACGAGTTACGGCACGATCCTGGTGCTGAAAAAAGAATTCGGCACAAAGATATTGATCGTGTATCTGACGTTTGTATCCGCGGCCTCTCTGGCCATGGGCTATATTTTCTCTTTGATATAAAAGCGTTTGATGAAAAGGATATTATATGTGGTTTTTATATCTCGATGAGAGCGGCGATTTAGGTTTTGATTTTATAAACAAAAAACCGACTAAATATTTTACAGTAACCATTGTTGCTATAGGTAATATTCAGAGGAATGCTATTTTGCGCAAGGCTGTGAGAAAAACCTTAAAAAGAAAATTAAATCCAAAAGGAAAAAGGAAACGCATTGTTACTGAATTGAAAGGGAGTAAGACAAATCTTGAAATAAAAAGTTATTTTTTTAATCAGATAAAAAATGTTAAATTTGGCATTTATTCAATCACATTGAACAAGAAAAAACTGTATCCTAAATTAGCGGAAAATAAGGAAAGAGTGTATAACTATATTGCGCGTTTAGTATTTGACAAAATTCCTTTTGAAAAAGCTTTAGATAGAATAACCCTTTTGATTGATAAAAGCAAAAGCAAGAAAGAAATTGTTGAGTTTAATAATTATATAGTGCGGCAAATACAAGGCAGAATTGACCCCAAAGTCCCTTTGGATATAGAACATAAAACGTCTCATGAACATCTGGGAATTCAGATGGCAGATTTATTCAGTTGGGGCATATTTAGAAAATACGAGAAAAAAGACGCAGAATGGTTTGATGTGTTTAAAGAAAAAGTTTTATTTGATGAAGTGTTTTTATAAAAAAAATGAGCGTGCCTTCCAGATTCGTTATGTTTAAGCTATAGCCTACCGATGGAAGGGAACACTTAAAACAATCCGGAACGGTCTTACCGCTCACTTTTAAGTATACTGTACAAGGGGTTTTCTGTCAATTAAACTTTAGGGATATAACCAGTTTATTTACAGTAAGTTATGAAAAATCATGTCCAGCAGGAAAAGATCACCGGAATACCTTGCGGAACCTGAGCGCGCCGATCAGGAACGTTGTTGTTCCCAGGGCGGATAGAAGGGCGACTTCTTTCCACATCAGAAGAAGAGAGTTGCCTTTCAGGAATATGCCGTTTCCCAGATCAAGATAATATTTCAGGGGCGAGAACTGCACGAGTATGCCCATCCATTTAGGCATGGCCTCCGCCGGCACCCATGCGCCCGAAAGGAACATTATCGGCACGAGCGCCAGAACCGAAAAAAGCACCGTTTCGGAAAGGTTATTTGAGATCGTTGAAATAACGAGCCCCAGGCCCGCTATGGCGAAAAAGTATATGAAAGACACGAAAAAAAACGCCCAGACACTTCCCCGTATCGGAACGCCTATGACGGGTTTCAACATCGCGAACACGGCGATGAACGTGGCGGCGAAAAGCACCGCCATCATGGGCACGATCTTTGCTATCATGATCTCATATGTTCTTAAAGGAGTGACCATGAGCTGTTCGATCGTTCCGAACTGTTTTTCATTGACCATGCCGGATGCCGTCAGAAGAAGCCCTATCAGCGAAATGCTCATGAAAAATTCCTGAAGGCAGAAGGTCCATCTGTTGTTGAGATTGGAATTGTAAAAATACCGTTTTGAAATATTCACGTAAGGGAGTATGTCTTTTGTTATGTTTGAAAGTTCCCAATTCGTGATAACAAGTGCCATGGTGTATTCGTGAACGAGATCGTGGATGTAACGCAGCGGCAGCTCCGACGCGTTGCTGTTGGCCCCGTCCAGGATCACCTGCATCTCGGACGTGCGATGAGCGGCTATTTTTTTTCCGAATTCATGCGGGAACACCGCCACGACCGAAACTTTTCCTTCTTCTATGAGGCCGCGAATTTCATTTTCGTCGTGGATCATGTGCGTAAGGTTGAAAAACGGTTCTCGGAGCTTGCTTATCACTTCACGGCTTTGGGCGCTGAGATCCATGTCATAGACCGCCAGCGGGTAGTTTATCACATCCATGGAAACGTCGCCTGCCGTATAGATGTCCAGTGTCGCGCAGTAAAGGACGATCGCCAGAAGCGGAACGTTTCTGAAAAATTGCAAAAATTCTTTTTTTATCAGAAGAGATAACCGGGAAAACATGTTTTAACCGAGCCTTTTTTTAAACAGTTTTATGCAGAGAAAATATATTCCTGCACAGAAAACAATGATCACTATGATATCGTTCTTCACATGAGTGAAATCCGCGCCTTTGACCATTATTTTTCTTATAAGGTCTATTTCATAGGTGCAGGGAAGAATATAGGACATGAATCGCGCTTCTTTTCCCAGATTCGTCAGCGGCACCATGAACCCGCTGTACAGGAAGGCTGGAACCAGCGTTATTATGGATGTGATCAGAATAGCCGCTATCTGCGTGTTCACGAGAACGGCGATGAGAAGGCCTATCGCTATCGTGGACGCCACGTAAAAAACAGAAACGATCATCAGAGTAAAGGGGTCCCCGCGCATCGGGACATTGAAGAGAAATATGCTTATGAGCAGAAATATAAAAAAGTTTATGAATGAGATGAAGATATAAGGAAGCATTTTCCCCAGAAGGTATTCCGATTTTGTTATGCTTGAGCAATACATGTTAAGTATGGAGCCCGTTTCTTTTTCTTTTGCGAGTGATATCGCCCCGACAAGAGGGGGAAAGAACATCATGATTATGACCACGATACCCGGAATGATAAAGTCCTCGCTTCGGAATGAAGAATTATACCAGGCGCTTACCTTCAGGGCGATCGCATAGTCGGACTGGTCGCTGAAACCGTAATGTTTCAGGAAGAACTCTTCCAGTATCTCACTGCGGAACGAATCTATAACCGCTTCGGCATACGATGAGATAAGGTTCGCACGGTTGGGATAGATGCCGTCTATCAGCACCTGAAGCGTTACGGGTTCCCCCTTTTTTAGATTTTTTGAAAAATGCGGGGGAATAACTACCATGATATGGATCTTTCCGAGGTCCATTGATCTCTCAAGGTCGCGGTAATTACCGGCAACTTTTTTAACGTTAAAAAGATTAGTGGCGCTTTGGAACTTATCAATGAGGCTCCGGCTTAATGAGGATTTGTCAAAATCCACCACGCCGGTCGGGATATTTTTGGCGTCAAGAGGAAAACCGTAGGCGAAAAGAAAATACAGGATGACAGGGGCGAGTATTGTCATCAGGAAGAAAAGTTTATTTCTCTTGAGTTCCAGGTATTCTTTTTGCGCTATGGCGTTGAAACGCCGTATTGAGAACATCTATCGCTCCTTTTAGACACGGATCATCCGTCTTTACTCCCGTGTTCACAGAAATAAACAAAAACATCCTCGAACGGCATGGTGCTTTTTTTTATATTTCTCAGCGTGATGCCTTTAGCTGCCAGTATTTCTTTTATTTTTACCGTTGCCTCTTGTTCGCGTTTGGTGTAAAGGTGAACGTCCGCCCCGTAGATGAGGCAGTGTTTGAAATCTTTTTTAAGCGTTTCAACCGTCAGAAAAGGATCGTCGGTGCGCAGCTCCAGGAGGTCTCCTATTTCCGCGCATACACGGTCTTTAAGCGCGTCAGGTTTCCCGATGGCGACAAGGTTGCCCTTTGTCATGAGGGAAAGCCTGTCGCAATGTTCGGCTTCGTCCATGTAGTGTGTCGTGACCAGGACCGTTACCCCCATTCTGCGTGACAGAAGAAATATGATATCCCAGAATTTTCTTCTGGCTATGGGGTCAACCCCGGAAGTCGGTTCGTCCAGAAATATGCATCTGGGTTTGTGTATTATCGCGCAGCCGAGCGCAAGGCGCTGTTTTATGCCCATCGGCAGGGCGCCGGTTATCGCATCGCCTCTTCCCTCTAAGTCGGCGATCCTCAGTATGAGGCCGGCGCGCCGTTCGAGTTCGCCGCGCGGCACGCCGTAGATGCCGCCGTATAATTTTATATTCTCGGAAACAGTGAGATCCCTGTAAAGGGAGAATTTCTGTGACATGTATCCGATGCTTTTTTTAACTTCAAATTGCTGTTTAAAAAGATCCAGCCCGCCGATCGAGCCCTTCCCTGAAGTGGGAGGGTAAAGGCCGCAAAGCATTTTTATCGTGGTTGTTTTTCCGGCGCCGTTCGGTCCAAGAAAGCCGAATATCTCCCCGCGTTTAACGTCAAAACTCACCTTGTTAACAGCGGTGAAATCACCGAACTTTTTTTCCAGCAGATCGGTTTTTATCATGACGGCCTCATCCGTTCCGGCGGCGGATTGAGCCGAGTTAGGTTCATGTTTTTTGCTGAAAAACTCTTCAAAGGCGCTTTCATCAATGGTGTCGTTCTTTTTTGATATCTTTGAGAGGAAAACGTCTTCAATGCCGGCAGTGCCTTTTTCAACATGCCTCAGGACGGTGCCGGCCTTCCGCGCGTAGGCCGTGATGCCTTCAATGTCCGTGTTCTCATAGATGGCCTTCAACCGGTCGCCTTTAGGGTAGATCACTTTCATGCCGGGCATATCCCGCAGGACTTTCAGGGTTTTTTGCTGGTCATCTGTTGTTATTTCGGCGAATGCGCCTTCAAGCCTGGACGGCAGTGTTTCCGGCCGGCCTCGCTCAACGATCTTTCCGTCGTGCAGCAGTATTATGTCGTGGCATCTCGCCGCTTCATCCATGTATGATGTGGTCATGAAAACCGTGAGGTTTTTCTCTTTCACCATCGTGTTGATGATCGTCCAAAGGTCTCTCCGGGATATCGGGTCAACGCCTGTCGTGGGTTCGTCCAGGAATACCAGCTCGGGCTCGTGAATGAGAGTGCAGCAGAGCGCCAGTTTTTGTTTCATTCCGCCCGAGAGGTTTTTTGCCGGGCGGTCTCTGAACGCGTCAAGTTGTGTGCTTTTGAGAAGAATGTCTTTTCTTTTTTCGCGCGAGGCAATATCAACGTGGTTTATCTCCGCGAAAAAATTGATATTTTCATCCACGCTGAGTTCCTGCGCGAGAGCGAGGCCCAGCCCCTGCGGCAGAAAACCTATGGATGTCTTGATGCTTTCGGGATAGCGCAGCACATCTTTTCCCAGCACCGATACCTTTCCTCCGGTGGCGCCGAGCACCCCGGTGATAAGATGGATAAGAGTGCTTTTACCCGCGCCATCCGGGCCTATAAGACCGAAGATCATGCCGCGGTTAACTTCAAGTGAAACGTTGTGGAGCGCAGGGATGTTCTTATAGTTTTTTGAGAGATCGGTGACTTTGATGACAGGGTTCATCTTTAAGATTGCTGGTAAGACTGCCATGAGGCCTTCTTGTCGATCTTTATCGCCCCGTTCGACGGCATGCCGGGTTTGAGCCGGTGATCCGTGTTTTCCAGTATTTTCAGTTTTATCTGGAATACGAGTTTTGCCCGTTGGCTTTTGGTTTCCACGTTTTTAGGCGTGAATTCGGCTTTTTCGGCTATTCTGTCCACAACCGCTTTAAATTCTTCATCCGGCAGGGCATCGGGGAAGACCCTGGCTTCGTCTCCTAAATTTACTTTACCCGCTATATCGGTGCTTAAAAATACTTTCAGGTAGAGGTCGTCCATGTTGATGATGGTTACCAGAGGCGTGCCGGAAGCGATAACTTCGCCCTTGCGCACGATCTTGGTGACGATAACACCCGATATCGGGGCGACTATCGTGGTGTCTTCAATGTCCGCCTTCAGTTTGTCAATTTCTCTCTTGGCGGCGACGACGTTTTCTTTGGCCTGGACATATCTGTTTTCTACATGGTCATATTCGGTTTTTGCGACTGCCCGTTCCCTGAAAAGCCGCGCGTAGCGCTGATATTCCAGCTCGGCGAGGTTAAGATCAGATTCGGTTTCTCTCAGACGCGCTTCCGCCCGCGCGATCATCGCATGAAGCTGGGGGGAATGGATATGCGCTATTTTTTGACCGGCTTTAACGACTTGACTTTCCTTTACCCACATTTGATCCACTTTGCCGGCGAACTTTGTTCCTGCGTGGTATTCGCGTCCTTCCATCCGTCCGCTTACATCAAGAAAACCGTCCCTCTCGTTCCTCCCGGCGAAATAGGTTCCGATAAAGACGATCCCGCCGAAGATAGCGAGGGCCGCAAAGGTGAATATCAACGCCATGGATGCTATATTCTTTGTAGGCTTCATTATAGAGGCGTATCCTTTGTAAGCTGTTCCCTGGGTTCTCCCGGCGGCTCAATCTCTACGTTAGTGCCGATGATGCGTTCCAGCCGGGCGAGGGCGACATTATATTCATAGAACGCGTCGTAATAGCTGAACTGTGATCTTTTCTGCAGGACAAGAGCGTCGTTTACTTCTGTGGATCGGGCGACTTTTTCGTCATATCGCAGTTTGCTTATACGGTAGTTCTCTTCCGCGTATTCAATCTCTTTCTGCGCGACGTCAAACTTGTTTTTGGCGGTGCGCATGTTTAAAAAGGCCTCCTGTATATCAAACGATATTTTTTGCTCAAGGGCGGCATGTTTATCTATTATTCCGTAAAGCTCTTCTTTTCGCGCTTTCATGAGGTCTTCCGTCTTGAGCCAGTCCCAGATCAGCCATTTTGCCGTTACCATGCCCATGAAAACATCGTTGGTTATATAATCATCGCCTCTGAGTTCCGGGGTTCGGCCGTGTTTCCAGTAACTGACACCGGCCTCGATCGTGGGCTGGACGGCGGTGCCCTCAAGATGCACGATCTCTCCGGCCCGTTTCTGCAGGTAAAAGAAAGCGACGAGTGACGGATTGCGCTTTCTGGCCAGGCCCAGGCATTCTTTTACTGTAAAGGGTATTTCCTTGTCATAGGTAATGTCTTCCAGGCGGAATCGGGAATTTATATCAATGCCCATGCTGACGTTCAGGGCGGCCTTGGCGAGGCGGAGGTTCTTTTCAGCCGTTATCAGGTCTTGACGGGCATGCGCTTTTTTGACCTGGATCTCAAGGAGCGCGTTTTTTGCCACGAGGCCGGTTTTATAATATTTTTCAGTCATCGCTTCGTGCTGTGTGAACCTTGTCAGGTTTTCGTTGACCACTTTCATGTAATTCCGGGCTCTCAAGGCATGAAGATAGTTTATCGTAACTTCCTGTATAAGATCGGTTTTTGCTTCCAGGAAGCGCATCTTTGCGACATCCACGCCGAGTTCCGCTATGTTTTTTTTGTATTGTACGGCGCCCGCGGTGTATACGGGCATTTTCACGTGTGTTCCCCAGATAAGTGAAGTGTAATCCATGATGGGAAGTTTCCCGCTGATATCGTCTTCCACTTCCAGCTGGTTCGGCATCCCGAGGAAAGTATAATCTGTGCTGAGGACAGGCATCCATGCTTTGGACGCCGCGACATGAAGATATTCCGATTTGTTCAGGGTTTTTACTATTGAGCTGAGATCGGGGTTGTTTTCAAGGGCGATGTTAAGCGCACTTGGGAGATTAAGCGGTTTTTCCATAACGCCTATATCCTGCGCGTATACAGGGGAAGAAAAAAGAAAAGAGGCCGCGGCTACCGCGGACACGCCCTTTATCAACATGGTTCTGGCTGTATAATGCGAAAAAAGATGCATCATTTTTCGTAAGTGCGGATAATAATAATATATAGCGTTTGAAAAAGTATACCATAGCGAATTTTGCAAAGCAAAATTCGCAGAGCAATGGAGCAATTGATCCCCGCTTCCGCGGGGACTAGAACAATAGTGTGTCACTGGTCACTGGAAATTTGATTCAGATAACATGATCCATTGCGGTCTATTGATCTACTGTTCCAATGCTCTTAGCCAGCACCCAACGTTCACAAGCCTATTTTCTAACGGTCAAGCAAAATTCGCTATGGTTAAACGTTGACCCCATGTCCTTCGAGAGCTATAATTCATATAGCATGCCTAAAGGCCAAACAATACTAATCGCAATAATAATGCTTCTTGCGATGACTGTTTCCGGGGTTCCGGCGTATGCTTCCGGAACGGAAATGGGGGATGTCGTATATGTTCCGGGGGAGGGCATGAGTGTAGAGGCTCTGGAGCTTACCATAGAACCATCCGCCACGA
>JBDRNI010000068.1:0-10714 GCA_043811335.1 Candidatus Omnitrophota bacterium
TATATTTTTCTATTTGAACAGCTGCTATCGGTCCAACCATTATCGCTATTATCGTTACCACCGCAAGTATCATATACCCTCCTCTTTTCACTCTTGTTATTCAACAGCCGGAATACCAGACGCTTTACGTACCCAATTATTTAAAACGATTCCCCCTCTCCCCTTAATTATACCCCTCACCCCCTTAATTTCAACCCCCTTCCACCCCGCCTCGAAGAATCCCCCGGGGCCTGCCCTTGCGGGGCTTAAATTTCCCGAGCGGGCGGGGTTCCCGAAGGCCGAAGGCCTGAGGGGGAGCGAGGGAAATTTCAGAGGTCAATTTCCTCGCCGGGGAAATTGACCGCCTGCCCTGCCTGCCCCGAGCAAAGCCGAGGGGAGCGAAGTCGAAGGGTCCCCGGGAGTAAGGCCCCCAGGCAATTCTTCAGGGCGTTTGGCGCGGGGCGCCTCGGGTGCATGAAGAGAAGAGCGGGTTTAGAATATGCCCGTACGAATTTTAATTTCATATCATGATAGATGTAAAAGGAAAAGAAGTTCTGGTTTTGGGGCTGGGGGTGAGCGGGCAGGCCGCCGCCGCGCTTCTGGCGCGAAAAGGCGCACGTGTAAAGATCAGCGACAGTTCCCATAACACGGACATAAGCAGACGTCTCGAGGATCTCGCCCGCTACTCCGTCCGGTACGAAACCGGCGGTCATACGGCGTCATTCTGTTCTGATGCCGAGATCGTTGTTGTTTCTCCCGGCGCAGACATCGCGCCGTTATACCGTTCGGGCGTATTGAGCCGGAGGAGCATGGTGATAGGGGAGATGGAACTGGCCTTCGCGTTTTGTCGGGCAACTGTAATTGCCGTGACAGGAACCAACGGCAAGAGTACTACTGTAGAACTTATAGGCAGCATGCTTTCTTCTGCGGGCATGCATGCGGTAGTGTGCGGTAACACGGGCGATCCCCTGAGCGGGGAAGTTGATCGTTTTACTGCGGAAAGCGTGGCGGTCGTAGAGGTCAGTTCTTTTCAACTGGAAACGATAAAAAATTTCAAACCGCATATTGCCGTTCTTCTTAATATTGCCGAAGATCATTACGAGCGCCACGGCAATTATGAGCGATATCGGGACGCGAAGTTCAAGATCTTCAAGAATCAATCTTCCGGCGATTGGGCCGTTCTCGATGCGTGTTTTCGCGGCACGCTTCCGTTGAAAAATATCCGGGGACAGCAACTTTTTTACGGAGCCGAAGGCGAAATGATCGTTTGCGACGAGGGGATACGCCCCGAAGGTTCGAAAGAAAAGGATTTTGTCGTGCGGACGAAAGAGATCCCGCTGGTAGGCAGCCACAACCGATATAACGTGGCGTGCGCCATCCTTGTCTCCAGGATCATGGGTCTGGACGATAACTGCATTCGCGGGGCGATAATGGCTTTCAAGGGGCTGTCTCACCGGTTTGAAAGGATCGGTACCTTTCGGGGAGTGGAATGCATTGACGATTCAAAAGCCACAAATGTGGATGCGACACGGTGTGCTCTTGATTCAATAAACAAACGAGTGGTTCTTATTGCCGGGGGCAGAGAAAAAGGCGGGGATTACCAACCCGTTCTTCCGTATCTGAAGGATAAAGTAAAAGCAGCTGTTCTTATCGGAGAAGCCCAACCGAAGATGAAGGATGTTTTTTCATCAGTGGTTCCGGTATTTACGGCAGGGGATATGGATCAGGCCGTGCGGACCGCTTTTTCGGTTGCCACCGAAGGCGATGTCGTGATGTTGTCGCCGATGTGTTCAAGCTTTGACATGTTTTCGGATTATAAAAAGCGCGGAACAGCGTTTCGACGCTCGGTCGAACAACACATCTCCGGAGAAAAGGCGGACGGATGAGTAAAGATGCAAGAATGGTTTTATTGGCGGTTTCGCTCCTCATCATGATGGGGATCGTCATGATATATTCCTCCAGCGCAGTCTATGCCTACGGAAAATACGGGGACAGCTTGTTCTTCGTGAAAAGACATTGTATCCATCTGACGCTGGGGCTGGTCGCCGCGGTGTTATGCATGTCGATCCCGCTGCCTGAGATTGCCGCACATTCCAGGCAGGCCATGATCGTTGTTGTCGTTTTGTTGACGCTCGTGCTTATCCCCGGGATAGGAAAGGAGATCGGAGGGGCGCGAAGGTGGATGCGTTTTTTGGGGATCGGGATACAGCCGTCAGAAATAGCAAAAATTGTCTTTGTGGTATATCTGGCCGGACTTGCCGCGCGAAAAAGATATTTGATACATGATCTTAAACGGGGTTTTCTGCCGCCGTTTCTTATTACCGGTTTAATGGGAGTGCTGATACTTATGGAGCCGGATATGGGAACCGCGATCGCGGTTCTGCTTATCGGACTTATCATGTTATTCGCTTCCGGCGCCCGGATCAAGCATCTGGCGTTCGTTACAGCCGGAGTTATCCCGGTTTTGTGCCTGGCTGTTATTGCGGAACCGTACCGTCTCAAACGTATAATGGTGTTTCTAAACCCCTGGAGTGATGCCAGAGGTTCGGGTTTTCAGCTTGTTCAGTCGACTATAGCGCTCGGGTCGGGAGGATTTTTCGGCCTCGGCCTCGGAGAATCAAAACAAAAGCTTTTTTATCTACCGGAATCACATACGGACTTTATTTTTTCTATAATCGGGGAAGAACTGGGATTCACGGGCGCGGCCTTCTGTGTTCTCTTGTTTGCCGTTCTCGTATGGTTCACGATCCGTATTTCTTTTAAGATCAGGGACAGGTTCGCGTCGTGTGCCGTCCTGGGACTGGGAATGATGATGGCTTTTGAGATAATAGTGAATATCGGAGTGTCAACGGGCATGTTGCCGACGAAGGGGCTTCCGTTGCCGTTTATAAGCTATGGCGGAAGTTCGCTGGGATGTCATCTCGCGGCAGTGGGGCTTATTTTGAACATGGCGAAAGAGGCGGAATAGCATGAGAGTTATCCTGGCAGCCGGAGGATCGGGAGGACACATTTTTCCTTCAATTGCCCTGTCCACTGAACTCGAAAAGGCCGGCGTAAAGGATATTTTTTTTATTTCAAGTAAAAGACGGCTGGACAAAAACATCCTGAAGAACAATCGGCATCTCTGTTTTTTTCTTTCAGAGAATCCCATGCCCAGGAATGGTTCTTTTGTCCGGCTTGCCGGTTTTTCGGCAAAACTTTTCATGGACATAATGATGTCGTTGTATCTTATTGTAAAACTGCGTCCTGATGTAGTGGTCGGATTCGGCGGCTATGCTTCAGGGGCTATTTCCGTGATAGCGCGTATATTCGGGGTTCCCCTTTTGATACACGAACAGAACCTGTTGCCGGGCAGAGCGAATAAGATTCTCAGCCGTATCGCTGATCGTGTAGCTATCAGTTTCAAGGATTCCGGGGAATATTTTCTTTGCCACGCGCGGAAAATTGTTTATACGGGAAATCCATTGAGGCTTGACATGCTGTCTAATGACAGGGAAAGATCCGCCGGATCGCTCGGAATATCTTCGAAGAAATTAACTGTGCTCATAATGGGAGGAAGTCAGGGGGCTTCGTTTCTGAATAACGTTGCCTCAGGCGCCGCGCTCTTTATAACAGAACAAAAAACCGATGAAGTGCAGTTCATTCATCTTACGGGCCGGACGGAATGTGAAAAAGTAAAACATTTCTATAAAAAGAACAGAATTCCCGGAAAAGTATTCTCGTTCCTGGAAAGGATAGAAGACGCTTATGCCGTCAGCGATCTGGCCGTCAGCCGAGCGGGCGCAGCTGCTATATATGAGTTGGCTTTTTACGCAAAACCGATGATTCTGGTGCCGTATCCTAACCCGAAAAATAATCAGAGGGACAACGCCGCATATTTTGCAAAGGCCGGTGCGGCTATTTGCCGAGAGGAAAAGGATCTTTCGCCGAACGGTCTGGCAGAAGAGATCCTGAAAGTGCTGATGGACGACGGGCGCCGCGAAAGTATTTCACTCGCAGCCGCCGGATTGAGTGTGCCCTCTGCGGGAAAACGTTTGGCGGAGGAAGTGATAAACTTGGGGCGTGGGAGCGCAATGAGAGTAGTGATCAGTGAGTGGTGATCTGTGATCAGGCAGAACAGAGTAAGGTCAAATGACAAAATTCTAACTGATCACTGTTTACTGTTCACAGATCACTGATCACAATAATATTATCATGAAACACATACACTTTATCGGCATCGGCGGGATAGGCATGAGCGCGATAGCGGATATATGCCTGGCCAGGGGTGACTCCGTGACTGGGTCGGATTTGCGTCCGAACCGCCTGACAGATGGTCTATGCGCGCGCGGCGCCGTGGTGTATAAGGGACATGAGGGACGCAATGTCCCTGATTCCACGGATATTCTCGTGAAATCCGCCTGTATAGTTGCGGATAATCCTGAGATACGCAGGGCGGTAGCTATGGGTATTGATATTATTACGAGGAGTGAGATGCTCAGGGAGATCGTTGAGGGCGCCTCTTTTTCAATGGCGATTACCGGAACACACGGCAAGACAACAACAAGTGCGCTTGCGGCGCATATTGCGGAAAGTTGCGGTAAGAATCCCACGGTTCTCATCGGGGGGGAGACAGCGAGTTTCGGGGGAAACGCCAAACTCGGCCGGAGCGGCATGGTTGTCGCGGAAATAGATGAAAGCGACGGATATTTTCGAAATATAAGCGCGACATGCGCGATAATAACGAATGTGGAAAGGGAGCACATGGAGCATTATGGTTCTTTTGAGAATCTCGCATGCGCCTATGGAGAATTTATAAGCCGCATTTCAAAGCGCGGTTTTTTGGTGTTCAACGGCGAGGATACCGTGCTTGGGGAACTCACCGGCAAGGTGGGGCTGGAAAAGATAAGTTTCGGCATTGAGGGCGATTTTGACGTAACGTGCCGCAACTACGAACATGCCCGGTCAATTTGTTTTGATCTTATTGTGCACGGCAGTAATTGCGGAAGGGTCTCGAGCTGTCTGCCGGGACGGTATAACCTGATGAATATTCTGGGCGCTGCGGCCGTGTGTATCAGGGCGGGATGCAGTCCCGAAGGAGTTATTGATGCCATAGGTTCTTTTCGCGGCGTCAGGAGAAGATTTGAGTTATGCGGCTGCGTCGGAGGCGTAAATGTGATACAGGATTATGCCCATCATCCTACGGAACTCTCCGCTGTGATTCGCGCCGCGCGTTATTACTCCGCCGGCAGGATCATAACAGTTTTTCAACCGCACCGTTACAGCCGGACGCGGGATCTTGCAACGGAGTTTTCAAGATGTTTTTATGATACGGATATTCTTGTCCTGACTGATACATATTCTGCCGATGAAACTGTCATGGCGGGGGGCGGAATAGAACAAATATATGACAAGATAGAGAAGGAGCGTTTTGAACGCATTGACCTTGTTGAAAAAAAGAATATCCCGGAATTTATTGCGAGTATTGCCGGTGAGGGAGATACGGTGCTGGTGCTCGGCGCCGGAGACATCGGCGAGATCCCGGGAGATATTGTAGAGATGATAAGACAACGGTATTCCGCTGCGCGGCATGTAAAGGGCAAGGGGTAAGGGGTATATGTTTAATAAAGAAATCTACGGCGGTCTGACCGGATTATGCGAAAAATACGGAGGAAAAGTTGCTTCTCGTTTTTCTCTGAAAAAGAACAGCACTATAGATATAGGAGCGGAAGCAGCCGCCATGTACGCGCCGTCGTCAAATGAAGAACTTTGCGCGGTCAGGTCTTTTCTGGACGGGCGAGGGGTGAGAACGGTTGTTGTGGGAAATGGAAGCAACATGCTGTTCCCGGATGAGATGTTAGACGCTGTTGTTATTAATCTTGCCGGAGCGTCGTTCATGAAGACGGAGTTTGACGGCAGCATTGTGACGGCCGGATCCGGCGTGCATCTTGCCGGGCTTATATCGGAATGCTGCGCGCGCGGCGCGGGCGGTCTTGAAAACCTTGCCGGTATCCCGGCCACCGTCGGCGGTGCATTGGTCACGAACGCTTCTTATCGCAGCGCAATAAGTGATTATCTCGTAAAAGTCCTGGTTCTTGATAACAGCGGAAGGGAAAAATGGATAGAGAAGAGCCAGATCATGTTCGGTTATCGTTCTTCATCTTTAAGAGGCATGGGGATAGTATTACGCGCGGTTTTCCGTCTTTATTCCGCAAAGCCCGCCGCGTTGACGGGAAAATATGGAGAGCATCTTGCTGAGAAGTCAAAAAGGCAGCCTATTGGCAAGAAGACCCTCGGATGTATCTTTAAAAATCCCCTCTTGGGGAGACGCACCGCCGGCGAGCTTATTGATAAAGCCGGAATGAAAAGTGCGCAGCTTGGCGGCGCGCGGATTTCGGAACAACACGCCAATTTTATTGTAAACACCGGCGGCGCGACAGCCGCGGATGTTAAGGAGCTGATGGGCGAAATTCAGGGAAAAGTGCGCGAGCGATTTTCGGTCGAGCTTGAACCTGAGATTGAGATATTGTAGACTAACGTGCAGGGTACAGAGCATAGGGCAGAGTGCATGGAGCAGAGAGCAAATGGATATTAGTTTTTTGAAAAATAAAAAGATAGGTGTGCTTGCCGGAGGGACTTCCAGCGAGAGGGAAATAAGCCTGAAGAGCGGAAAAGCCGTTTTAAACGCTCTTTGCGGAGACGGGTTGAATGCGGTATTTATTGATGTCCGTGAAGGTGAAACGGAGTTTCTTGCCAGGGTCGCGCAGTTCGGGATAGATGTGGCTTTTATTGCGTTACATGGCAGGTTTGGAGAAGACGGGACTGTCCAGAAATTGCTGGAATCCGGAAATACTCCTTATACGGGGTCTGACGCTGCCGCGTCAAAGGTCGCGTATAACAAATTGTTCTCCAAGATAAAGTTTAAAGAGAAGGGATTACGAGTTTCGGATTATATCGTCATGGACGCGGGGAAGGATTACGAAGAAGAGGACGCTTTTTTCCCTTGCGTCGTTAAACCGGCATGTGAGGGGTCGAGCATCGGGCTTTCTATTGTTAATTCCCGGGGCGGTTTTCGTGAAGCTTTGGACAGGGCGGCGCTTTTCGGCGAAAAGATCATGGTAGAAAAATTTGTGGCCGGGAGGGAAATGACGATAGGAATTCTCGGCATGCAGCCGCTGCCGGTGGTAGAAGTCAGGCCCGCGCAAGGCGTATATGATTTCAACGCGAAATATATTGCGAAGGATACTGAGTATATCGTGCCGGCTGCGTTGAGTGAGTCCGAACTTTTTCGCGTGCAGGAGGCGGGCCTAAAAGCCCACGCAGCTTTGGGATGCGGTTTTTTTTCCAGAGTAGATCTGATATTGTCCGCGGGCGGCGAAGTCATCATTTTAGAAGTAAACACGATCCCCGGTCTTACGGAAAGAAGTCTTTTTCCGATGGCCGCACGGGCGGCGGGGATTGGATTTTCAGAATTGTGCATCAAGATGCTTCGCGACGCGTTAACGATAAGTAGTTACTAGCGGTTACTATTGGCGCGTTAACGATAAGTAGTTACTAACAGTTACTAATAGTTGCTGTTATCTGCAACTGTTAGTAACCTCTAGTAACCAGTAGTAACTTCTAGTAACCCCTAACTGTACTAATAGTTACTGTTTGGTTATTGCGTAAAGGAGGGATAAGTGGCGAGAAGAAAGGTCAGAAAAAAGACAAAAAGAAAAAAACGCGTGACAAGTTCTCCGCGAAGATCATTTTTGCCCCGGCGTTGGATGATCGTTTTCCTCTTAGCCATGGCACTTGCGGGGGGTATTTTTTACGCCGCACGGAGTTTGTTCATAAACAGTGATTTTTTCTCGGTAAAAGAGGTTGTGATAAACAGGGTTGGGCCGTTCTTTTCGCGGCGGAGAGAGAAGAATAGAAAGAGCCTGCACCGGGAGGAATATCTTCGCCGTTGATCTGGACGAGATCCGCGCTCTTACCGCAGATATTTTTCCGGAATTAAGAAAGGTTGAAGTAAGGCGGATCCTTCCTGACAGAATAGAGGTGAATCTTATCTCAAGATCCCCGGTAGCCGTGGTAGAAACGGGCGGAGAGATAATCATAGACTCCGTGGGTGTTGTTCTTGGCGGTGGCGAAGATCAGCGCGGTCTTGTCCGGATAAAAGGGATAGGGTTTTTCGTCAATGTGCCGCCGAGAGGAAAAAAGATCAAAAGCAAAATTCTGGAAAGGGCGCTTCTGTTGCTGAAGGGGATACAAAGGAAGCTGGAGGATCAGAAAAAGGACATCAAATACATTGATGTTTCCGATCGCAACAACATTCTTCTCGGAATACGCGGTGTGACGGTAAAAATGGGAAAAGATGATTTTTCCGAAAAGATTGATAAGTTGAAAGAGATATTGACGGATCCTGACGTTGATTTTAATGACATAAATTATATAGATCTCAGATTTAAACCTGCGGTCATGGCCCTGAAATGAACCCGGGCGGTTGAACGTTTGGAGAGGAGATAACAGATGGGCAGAGATTTTGTTGTTTTGAGCGCGTCTTCGCGCGATATTGCGGCCATAGCTGTCAGGCGCGAAAGAAGCGGGGATTATTGCCCGGAAGGATTTTGTCGGGCCGTTTTGCGGGGATTTCGCGCCGGGGCAGTCGTGGATGCCGGCATGGCAACGGATTCCATTGCCGGTGTATTGGATAAGTTGAGAAAAAGCACGGGAAAAAGGTTCAGGGACGTGTATACTTGCGTGAATTCCGCTTCAATAAGTGTTGTTCCCTCCTCCGGGACGCTGCTGCTTTCCAGATACGGCAGGAATATTACCTCAAATGATGTCAATAAGTGCGTGAAAATAGCCTCCATCGTGAAAACCGGTCTTGCCAAAGAACCCCTGCATCATGTAGTGAAAGGGTTTTCCATTGACGGCGATGATGAGATAATGAATCCGCTGGGCCTGGAAGGCGTTAAACTGGAGGCCCGCGTGAATGTGATCACGATCAATGCGTCAACATTGAGCAATCTGTCCGGGTGTATTGTTCAAGCGGGATTTATTCCGGCAGGATTCGTGTTTTCAGGTCTTGCCTCCGCGTACAGAGTGTTGACAGAAAGTGAGATGCAGGAGGGAATCGGGCTTTTGGATATAGGGAGTGATATGACGGAGGTTTCGGTTTTCTCGCGCGGCATGCTGAATAATTGCAGGGCTTTCACGTTCGGAACGAACGGTTTTCTAACGGAAACCGGGGACATAGATCCCGCGGCCCTGGAGAAAATGACCGCCGAGGTTGCGTTATTTCCCGCGTGGAAAAAGGCTCGTGGTATTGTCGTGATCGGCGAAGGATCGACGGTGGATGGCCTCATAGAATCCCTGGAGCGGATCTTTTCACTGCCGGCGAAGGCCGGCAGCTGTATCGCAAAACCGCATGAAAATCTGCCTCCGGAAAGGGCCGGCTACATAGGAAACCTCGGGATCCTGGACCATCTGCGCCAGGAAGACCGCAAGCGGCGCCCGGGAGGTAATATTGCCAAGAGAGGCCTCGCAATGGCTCTGGAATTTGTAGATAGGTATTTTTAGAATTTTAAAAGTAAAATTTAAAGAGTAAAATTGCAAGCACCATGCCTCCACACCTTTTACCTTCAACATGCAACACCCCGGAATTAAATCGCAAATGAACCCTCGTTGTTAAGAGTTAAAATAGCTTAAAATTGGTCTTTACACGGGTTTAATTTGCTGGTATCATGACACCTATTAGTTAGCACTACAAAAAGGAGCACATGCAATGAATATGAAGAACGATTTAGCTCATACACGTAGTTACGGGGTTACCGCGTGGAAAAAGCGGAACGCTTCGTGGATCAGATGTGTCAGCATCATTTTGTCGGTTGTATTTTTTTCACAGCAGACAGGATGGGCACAGGAAGGGCGGCCTGTCTGGATCAAGCCCGAAATCGTTAATACGCTTCATCGCGGTGAGATCGATCCTGCGGGGCTTGAAATTTCTCCCAATATCGGCCGGGTGAGCGAGGAAGTTGCCGCCGACGGAGATGAAACAATACTGCATATTCAGGACGCGCACGCGTCGCTTTCCGCTCAATATTCCATAGTCAGCCTTCTGGACTCTCTCGTCGCGAATTATGATATCGGCGTGATCGCTCTTGAAGGCGGCAGCGGATACGTGGATACGTCCATACTCAGAACACTGCCGGATAAGGATATCAGAACCGGCATTGCGGAGTTTCTCGTGAAAGAGGGTCGTATGAGCGCCGGCGAGTTTTTCACGGTGACCCGCGATAGTTCCGAGATAGCCCTGTACGGTGTGGAAGACGACGCGCTTTACAGAGCCAACTGTGACAGTTTCCGCGAGATTGCCCGTGAACGCGCCGCCCGTGTAGAGAATATTGACATGCTTCTCAAGCAACTGGCTCTCCTTGAAGAAAAAGTTTATTCAAAAACACTCCATGATCTGACCCTCAGAAGCCGGGAACATAAGAAAGGCATCAGAAATTTCACGGATCACTGGCAATATATCAGCGCTCTTGCCGAAAAGAACGGTATAACTCCCTCCGGCTATGATGAGCTTCCCAAATTGTTCAAGGCGATAGAACTGGAAAAATCTATTGATTTTAATAAAGCCAACGCGGAGCGCGGAGCGCTTATTGATGAGCTGAGCAGAGTTCTTGATAAAGAGGGACTTGAGAAGCTGGTAGAAGGATCCATCGCGTTTAAAGAGAACCGTGTTCTTGAAGGAGTGTTTCATTATGATCTT
>JBDRNI010000069.1:0-4973 GCA_043811335.1 Candidatus Omnitrophota bacterium
ACGGCTATTGTTTCGTGGGGCGTCATGTTTAACCGTTTTAAGATGGAACGGACGGTTTTGTCTTTTGCGCCATAGCCTATGTTTATCGTGACGCCTCCCGTCAGGCGGCCGCGGTATGTATTCAGGCGGTTGCCCATGACATGATCAAACCCGAGTTCTTTTTTGATACGTTCTGTGATAAACTGCAGGCCCGTGGAGACCGCTGCTAGTTTAAACCCGGCCTTTTTCAGTTTTAGTATCGCCTTGCGGGCGTTTTTTGAATATTTAACGCCCTTGAAGACCTTTTCAAGTTTTTTTACTTCAAGGCCTTTCCAGTGCGCGGCGTCAAGTTCGCAGAATCTGCGGTAGCTTATCTTTCCCGCGAGAAACTGTTCCTGATATTTTTTAGCCAGAACGTCCCAGAGGCCGAGTTTTTCGTGCACGTATCGCCAGCTTGAAACATGACGCGTGATCGTGCCGTCTATATCAAAAATTATAAGTTTGTATTTCATGATTGCCTTCCCGCAAGCTGGCCGCATGCCGCGAATATGTCGTCACCGCGCGGTTTTCTGCAGGTAACGGTAACCTTTTTTGAACGCAGCCGCGACGCGAACGGCCTGAGGGCGTCTTTGTCCGGCGCCGCAGATGCCGCGCTATCGGACGGGTTGCATGCGATGAGATTTACCTTGGCGTTTATCTCATGCGCTATGCGCGCGAGTTTATCGGCGTTGCCGGTTGAATCGTTTTTACCGGAAATGAGAGTGTATTCAATGGTGATTATTCTTTTGGTTTTTTTATGATATTCTTTGCAGGCGTCGATAAGTTTTTTTAGCGGATATTTTCGGTTAATGGGAACAATCTCGTTACGGAGCTCGTTATCCGCTGCGTGCAGTGACACGGCAAGCTCCACCTGCAGGCCGATATCTTTGAGTTTGAGTATGCCCGGGATGATACCGCACGTGGATACTGTTATGCGGCGCGCGCCGATAGCCGGACCTTGGGGCGAGTTGATGATAAAAATGGATCTGACGAGATTATCGTAATTGTCAAGCGGTTCCCCGATACCCATGAACACCACGTTCGTCACGCGCTCGGCGGTGAGTTTTTGCGCGGAAAGCAGCTGCCCGACTATTTCTGACACGGTGAGGTTCCGCGAAAACCCCATGGCGCCGCTCGCGCAGAACGGGCACCTGAACCGGCACCCCACCTGCGTGGAAAGGCACAGGGTTCTGCGTTTGCCGTGTTTTATGAGCACGGTTTCAACGTGCTTGCCGTCTTCAAGACGCCAGAGGAATTTTTCGGTGCCGTCTTTTGCGCGCAAGCGTTTTTCGCATTCAAGATGCGCAACGGTGAACTTTTTTTCCAGCCGCGAGATGAACCGCCGCGGCAGGTTGGTCATCATGCCGAAGGACTCGGCATTCTTGCCGTAAAGCCACGAGAATATCTGTTGAGCCCGGTGTGCGGGTTCACCCATTACGGTGACTGCCGCTTTGAGTTCGTTAAGTGTTAGGTTTTTTATGTCTTGTTTCATGAGTTTATGTGAAAAAAGGCCTAATTTTTGTGCTCAGGGGTGTCCCCAAATGACATGTCCCCCGGTTTGCGTCCGTCTGCCTGCCTCCGCGGTTATTCGTAGCGTAGGGCTTCTATGGGGTTTAGCTGGGCGGCTTTGCGGGCGGGCCATAGGCCGAAGCCTATGCCTATTATTACTGAGAACGTTGTCGCCAAGACCACACTGCTTAAAGAAACCTTTGTTGCCCATCCGGCGAAGACCGACAATATCACTGCGATAGACATTCCGAGAAGTATACCTATCAAACCGCCGCTGAATGTCATTACCACCGACTCTATCAAAAACTGCGTCATGATATCTCCGCTCCGGGCCCCCAGGGCCTTGCGCAGGCCTATTTCCCGCGTGCGTTCGGTTACGGACACGAGCATGATATTCATGATGCCGATGCCGCCAACCACGAGCGATATTGCCGCGATGCATCCCAGGAGAAGGCTCATCGTATTGGTAGTTGCGCTCAGCATCTCCTGCACCTCGCTCATGTCGCGTATATAGAATGGGTCGTCACCTTTGCCAAAGGTTAACCGGTGGCGTTTTATGATCAACTGGCGGATCTCTTCCTGGCCCTCTTTGATGAGTTCCGCCTCTTTTATCTCCACATAAAAACTGTCAATATAATCTTTTCCGAATACGCGATACATGGCGGTTGTTAACGGGATATATACGACGTCATCCTGATCGCGGTGCCCTGATGCTCCTTTTTCGGGAGCGACGCCTATAACTTTAAAATTGATGCGGTTTATTTTTATTGTTTCGCCGACGGGGTTTATTCCCCCAAAAAGCTTGTTTATGACGGTTAATCCCAAAATGGCCACTTTTTCCCGGCGCGCTATTTCGTCTTCGGTAAACCATCTGCCGGTCTCGGGAACAAGAGCGCGCATTGCGCCGTAATCGTAGCCGGCCCCGTAAATACGCGTATTCCAGTTCGCGTTCCTGTATACGATCTGACCGCTTCCTTCCGCTACGCCGCTTGCTCTCCGAACCACGGATCTAAGACCCTTGACCGCTTCAACATCTGCGGATGTAAACCTGGTTAACGTGCCCGCAGCGCCCGAGACGCCATGCACTCTCGCGGAACCGCCGCGTATGGAGAGAAGATTTGAGCCCAATGTCTTGAGACTCGCCTCAATTGACTCCTTGGCCCCTTCGCCGAGCGCCATCATCGCGATCACCGCCCCTACTCCGAATAATATCCCCAATATAGAAAGAAAAGACCGAACCTTGTTGGAAAAAATCGCCCTGAACGATTGACGAATGTGTTCCGCCGACTCAATGCCTCTGAAAGAAGAATGTTTATCGCTTATCAGCTCTTTAAGCGATATTTTATCGCCGCCGGGAGATAACCTGGCGCCGGGCGGCTCATGCAGAACTTCGTCGGAAACGATCTTGCCGTCTCTTACCGTGATGATCCTGCTCGCGCACTCCGCTATTTCTCGCTCGTGCGTGACCATGATAATGGTCTTGCCCTGCTCGTTGAGCGATCTGAGAATATCTATTATTTCTTTTTCGCTTTTTGTATCAAGGTTTCCCGTCGGCTCGTCGGCGAAAATTATCACAGGATCGTTTACCAGAGCGCGCGCTATGGCGACTCGCTGCTGCTCTCCCCCCGACAATTCGTTGGGCCTGTGTTTCTCTCGCGCGGCAAGCCCCACCTCTTTCAATCTATTGCTCGCCGTTTGACGCATGCCCTTTTTGCCCGCATAAATAAGAGGCAGTTCTGTATTCTCCAGCGCGCTTACCCGGCGAAGCAGGTGAAACTGCTGGAACACGAATCCGGCCAGATGATTTCTCAGAATAGCCAGTTCATCGTCGGACAATTCCATGATCTCGGAGCCGAATATCTTGTATGATCCTTCATCGGGCTTGTCCAAAAAACCCAGCAGGTGCAGAAGAGTTGATTTGCCTGAGCCGGACGGACCCATGATCGCGATAAACTCACCGGGCGCAACAGAAAGCGACACGTCTCTCAGCGCGAACACGGCTCCTTTGCCGCCCCTGTTATAAGTTTTGGAGATGCCATTAAGTTTGATCATTGTTTTTTATCTGTGCGACGCCATGAAAGGATTCGTTCCTGTTTGTTTTTTCCGGGAAAGAGACGCCTTGCTCGCCATGCTGATAATATCTCCCGGCGCCAGCCCGGTAACAACCTCAATATTGGTCTCATCACTCAGACCGACTTTGATATCACGTTCTTCCGGATCACTCTCGTTCAATTTTTTTATGAGCACGTACGCGCGTTTTTCGTCTCTTCGCACCGCTTCAACGGGAATAAGCAGAACATTCTTTCTCTTATTCTCAATAACCTCCACGTTCACGCTCATGCCCGACCGAAAAAACGGCGGCACTTTTTTCGGGGCGATATCCACATCGTAAATGGTAACGTTATTTATGAGCTGCGATTCATAGGCAATGTGATCTACAAGTCCTATGATCTTTATCTCGGGATAAGCGTCCAGAGTGATAATGGTCTCCTGGCCTTTTTTTACCCGGCCGATGTCGGTTTCATCAAACTGGGCGCTCACGATCAGGCGGTCTGATAATACCAATACCGGATCTGCCGAGGTCACGGTCTGGCCCGGTTCAACCGCGCGAACAATAACTTCACCGTTAATAGGGGAAATAAGCGGCGATGCCTTGTATACGTCCTGCCAGTATTTTACCGCTTCTTCCCCCTGCGCCAGCGCGGCATCCAGAAGAGCGGCTCTTTCCGTAGAACTCATCCATGCCAGGATATCTCCTTTTTTTACATGGTCGCCTTCATAAACGAGTATTTCTTCTATCCTTCCGTTTATGGAAGGTTTGATCTCAAGCCGGTTTTGCGGCTCAACAACGCCCGTCGTAGGAATGGTTGAGAGTATATTCCCCCTGAACGGCTTTATTTCTTCAACGGCGCCCCCTTCACTTATGCTTTGCTTTTTGTTCATCATGAAAAAAGCCCCTGCCGCGATAAAAACTAACACCATGATAAGGATCTTATGCTTCTTCATCATAATCCAACGTGCCTCCTTTTGCCTGTATCCAGTATGCCTCGGCTATCAGCGCTACGGCCATGGAATTTAAATATGCCTTTTTGTCATAGGACAATCCGTCTTCAATGATAGTCCAGTTATCAAAAAGCGCCAGACCGTTTGAATATTGGGCCTGAGTTATTCTGGCGCGAAGTTCGGCTGCTTCCAAAAAATTTTGCCTCACACTCACGCTATCCATGGCATTTTGCCACTCGGTCCACGTTTCCTGCAATGTATAGATCACGCCGTCACGGCCGCTTCTTTCCTGGGCCTGGCTTTCTGAAAGGCGCGCTTTGGCTTTTTTGATATCCGCGACTTTTTTGCCCCCCCTCAAGAAAAGGATAGGCAAGAGTTAATCCGGTTGACCATTCGCTTCTGTAGGGCGCGGTCTTGGTACCGCTCACGCCAAGGGACCCGTC
>JBDRNI010000070.1:0-26432 GCA_043811335.1 Candidatus Omnitrophota bacterium
TGGCATAGCTTTTATAAAATGTATAACATTTTCAATAAGGATCCATTGCAAGTGCTTGCATCTGTTTTTGTTGAGCGGGCCATGTCTGGTAATGTTTGCGCTTTGTGATACCCGGGGAGCAAGACCCGCATAAGCACACAAACGATTAAAGCTTTTAAACCGGGCTATATCTGCTATTGTTGTTTTTATCAATGCCGCGCTGAAAAAGCTAATACCTGGAATTGTCATAAGATTAAGCATGTCTTGATCTAATGTTACAATTTTTTCAAGTTCTTTGCGGTATTCATATAGTTTTATCCGATACCATTTTAATTGTTCGATATATTTTTCAACAACCAGCTTATATTCAACAGGAATGCTTGTAAAAGCTATATTATCAAGAGCTTTATCTGTAGTGTAATCACCAGATGCTTGTAACCCTAATTTATCAAGCAAGGCTTTCAACCTGAAAATCACTTTAGAACGATCTTTGACAAGATTCATTCTGTAGTGGAGAGATTCTTTAGACGCGCGGGTTTGTTTATCGGAGATATATACTGTAGGTAAATATCCTTTGCGCAAAACATCTGCTATAAGCCTGGCATCTATCTTATCGGTTTTTTTATTACGTTTAGCGAAAGCCTTAAGTTCATATGAATTAGCCAGGAACACTTCTTCTGCGTATAGTTCCGCTAAATCGACGAAGAAATACCAGTTATAGGTGGATTCCACGGCCAGTTTGAAAGGACAAGGAATAGTTTTAAAATATTCCTTTAAAACCTTTATTTCGTTTGATATACTTTTACTTGAAATACGTTTACCTGTGTTGTCCATAACATAGAACCACGATTGTTCTTTGTGTAGATCAATCCCGACATAATTCATGGGCGGTTCCTCCTTTAACTTTATAAGTTAATAACGTGGTACGGCTACAATTGTACCAGCGTTCTCGGAGAACCGTCCATTTTATATCTCATATTATCAGACCTTGACATTGACAAAAAATGTCACAGTCAAGGTCTGACCCCTTTGTTTTCCAAAGGTGCCGGGAAACCAAGGAGGAGCCGAAGGCGACGACGCGGTTCCCCGGACTCCACGTGGACATGAGGAGGAAAAAAAGGCAGGAATGAATTCCTGCCTTTTTTTTCGACGAATGGACACAGCAAATGGCAAAGCCATTTGCTACAAAAAAGCCCCACAGTGATCCTGAGAGGCTTTGGCTTTTTTGGTGGAGGTGCCGGGATTCGAACCCGGGTCCATGGACCATAACCGGCGAGTATCTACATGCTTAGTTTACCTTTGATCTTTTTCCGGGAAGCCCGGTAAACGGGGCATTTCCCGGAAGCACTCTCCTATTACTCCCGGGGTTAGGAGATATCCCCCCGAGAGACCTTGCGTAGTGTTAGTCCTATTAGTATCCCAAGGCACTTACTAACGGACTCGTCCCCGCAAATGCGGGAACATTCAACGCATCCAAGGCCAGGATGTTCTCTGCCTCGGCTACTGGATTGTAGTTTGCGTTTATGTTTTGCCAGGTGTTTAAAGAGGCCTCCCGGCAACCTCCGCATGCTGCTCCCCGACCACAAGAACATGTCGAGGCCTGTCACCCCCATATGGTGAGATCTTGTCTATTTGTTCCTCAGACGAAGGGTTCTCGTTATTTCCCTTTTCGCCTGTTTTTCTTTAAGCGCGGCGCGTTTATCGTATTGTCTTTTCCCTCTTGCGAGGCCGATCTCTATTTTCGCGTAACCGTGCTTAAAATAGATCTTCAACGGAACCAGAGTATAACCCTGCTGCGAGGATTTTACAACCAATTGTTTTATCTCGGCCTTATGAAGCAGAAGTTTCCTGCGTCTCAAGGGATCGCATTCCTCGCGGGAATACTTATACGGGTTGATATGCATATTATAAAGGAAAAGCTCGCCGTTCTCAACCCTCGCGAAACTTCCCTTCAGATTAGCCCCTCCGTCGCGAAGCGATTTGACTTCGTTCCCGAGAAGTTCAAGCCCGGCCTCATAGGTTCTATCAATATGAAAATCCCTATGGGCCTGCCTGTTAGTGTTAATTGTCTTCTTTTGCTTCTTCTGGACCATTTTTACCTCATCCTATTATATAACAACAAGTTGGGATGTCAACGGGCTATAAAAATCGCCATTATTTGCTGTGTTTTTGCCGTAAGAGATGGGTTGTGAGTGTTTCCGGGCGGGACACAGGGCGAATGATTATTCGCCCGTACGAATTTTATTTTTTTGTTGGGACAAATAGGAATCGTAGGGGCAGGTTCCAAACCTGCCCTGAACGGACGGGACGAAGGGCGGGTTTAGAACCCGCCCCTACGGGGTTTATTATCCCGCACGCAAAAAAGGAGACCCCTCCCTTTTTCCTCGTGATTGACGGTCAAAACGTTTTATAGTATAATTCAGGCGACCTCAATTGCGGGCGTGGCGAAACTGGCAGACGCGTATGGTTCAGGTCCATATGGAGGCAACTCCTTGGGGGTTCGAGTCCCTTCGCCCGCACCAAACATTTCATCATGGATCCCCGCTTTCGCGGGGATGACAGAAAAGGGTTACCCAACCACTTCTTTATGCGTAACAAGTCGGATGTCTGCGACGGCGGCTAGGGCTCGCCACTTGCCTTCAAGAAGCGCGGTTGTTTCTTGTTGCGCGTTTTTGTGCCACGGAGAATCTTTCAGGAGTTCCGGCGACATGATGCCGGGGTGCACGGCGAGTTCGTTTACGCCCGGGACAAGATTTCGCATGATGAAACACAGCACATCGTCGTTGATGCGGCCTGCGTGGAAATGGCCCCAGAAGGCGTCGTTGTGTTTTATTCCTTCACGTGATAAGAATCTTTTTCCCAGTAATGCGAATGGTTTCAGCGCCATGTGACGCAGAATGTCTTTTGCGTTAAATCGTTTTCGCAGAACGGAGCCTTTTTCAAGTGAGAGGCGGATATACGGTATCTTGAATTCCACGGCAAGCGCTGCGAGGATCTTGAGAACGGCCGGGAACATGTGTATATGTTCGTGGCTGTCCATGTGCGTTATCTCAAGACCCGCGTTACGCGCTTTCTTTATCTGACGCGAGAACATCTGGTATACATCGGCAAGGTCTAACCCACCCGAAAAATACAATGCCGCAAAATTTCGGACGCCGCCCGGCACGGGATACGCAAGATGTATTCCCACTTCGGGTTTCCCGAGCTCGCGCAGCATGGACGCGGCCTCTTTAAAGCACCGGCCGTCTGCCATTACGCTCACGCCCGTTATGGCCTCTTTTTCATAGCATGTTTTCACGGCTGCGTTTATCGCGCCGGAGAGGCCGACGTCGTCCGCGTTTATGATCAGCTGTTTTTTCTGCATGAGAGGATCTTTACCTTTATCATGTCCCGAAACGTGGCCAGCATGATGGGGAAACTGGAAATACAGGATTTGCCGCCGAAACGCGAGCGGAACACCAGAGGGAACTGTTTGACCTTGTATCCTTTGCGCTTGGCCTCAAGAAAAAGTTCAACGTCAACAAACGGACTGCGCGAGATAAATTCCATGTTTTCGGCGACGCGTCTTCTTACTATCTTGTATCCTGAATTGATATCTTTGATCTTCAGGCCGAACAGCGCCTGCACCATGAGGTTATATATCCCGGATATGATCTTGCGTTTCAGCGTATCGCCTTTCCGCACCCTGCTGTATCCGGTAACGATATCGGCGTCGGCTATCAACGGGAACGAGGCCTTCACGTCTTCCGGTTTTACCGGCATGTCAGAATCCATGTACACGATGACGTCTTTTGCAGCCGACTTGAATCCCTTAGCGAAAGCCCCGCCGAATTTAGTGTTTTCCGTAAGACGAAAGACCTTCACCCTGTTATCTTTTTGCGCTATCTCTTCGGCGGCATCCGCGCTGCCGTCTGTTGACGCATCGTCCACGAATATGATCTCATGATCATTCGTGACCTCGGGAGCAAGAGAGCTTATCTCTTTAACCGCATAGGCAATATTATCGCGTTCGTTATACATCGGCAGAACGAACGATACGCTTAAATCCTTAGGCACCTGTCTCCTCACTTCCGGGTTTATTCGTGACAACCACGTATTTGCCGGACTCAAACAACGGTTCTGAAACTTTCCCGGGCATGAACTTCACCATCTGCTCATAATGCTTGCGCTGGATTATACACCACACGCGCTCCTCGCGCGAAAGAAAGGCCTTGAGCGATGAAAACGGGTGTATATCCACGATATCGGTTCTTCCGGTATAAAACGCCACTCCCCGGCAATGGTCGCTCTCTCCCCCTATCGCCTCGCCCTGCGCCGCTATCTTTTTCACTTCCAGGGATAACATCCTGCTGGACTCAATCTTTTCTATCTCAGGCAGTATACGCAAGATAAGCGGAAAAGACGCAAGAACAACCGTCAAAATTATAGCGTAAAACGAAAAACTCTTCCTGCCGCGGATAAAGAACATCCATGACACGACCAGTCCCGCCGCAAAAACGGCGCCGGTCACGCGCGTCCCGCTCAGCGCCTGTATATATCGCTGGTCCTTGTAAAAACCGACAAAAAGACATATCCCGGCCAGAGCGAGAATGCTGACCGCGACAAACGCGGCGAACGAGATCTTCATGTGTTTCCGCAGAGCGCTGTCTTCGGCGCCCGCCGTAAACCTTTCCCAGAACCTTCCCGTTACAACGGCCATTACCGGAAAAAGCGGGAAAATATACGTAACAAGTTTTGTCCTTGAAACCGAGAAAAACACAAAAACCACGAGAAACCAAGCGGCAAGAAATAATCCGTGCGCCTTGACGCGCGAGGCGGCGTTTCTCTCCTTGTACATGTGCCACGCGGCCATCGGCAGAAAAATACTCCACGGAAAAAATCCCCCGACGACGACGGGGATATAAAAGAACGGTGACGTCCCTATCCGGTGTTCCGGCTTTAAAAATCTGGTGATATTCTGAAATCCGAAAAATTCGTTAATGAACACGGCGCCGTGAATGCGCGCGGCCGTGATATACCATGGAAGGCATATCGCGAAAAAGATCAGCGCGCACCATCCGAACGGCACGTCTTTGATCTTTTTCCACTGACGACTCAAAAGAACATACAGGCCTATCGTGACAACGGGAATAAAAAGCCCTATCGGGCCTTTCGTGAGCACGGCAAGGGCCGCCATGGCCGCGGAAAAGAAATACAGGTACCTTTTCCCCTTTATCCATCCCCCGAGAAAAAATAACATGCAAAAAAGCACGAACACCATGAGCGCCATGTCCGTTACACAGGCGCGGGAAAGCACCACGTATTCCGCGCAGGTGGCTAAAATAAGGGCCGAAAAAAGGCCTGCGCGGGCGGAGAAAAAAAACCGGCCCAGCAAATAGACCCCTGCAACGCCTATAACGCCCAGAACGGCCGACGGAAACCTCGCCGCGAATTCGTTCACCCCAAAAACCTTATAACTACCTATCACGAGCCAGTAATATAAAATGGGTTTTTCAAACTGGGGTTCGCCGAATATTATCGGGGTGCTCCACTCACCGGCATCAAGCATCTCCTGCGCCGTCTGGGCGTAAAAGGTCTCATCCGGGTCCGTGAGGGCCATTTTCCCCAACCCGAAAAAGAATAGCGGAAGAACCACCGCCAGCAATATGACTATAAACCGGGTATTTTTCACCTGTTTTCCTCTTCTTTAAGGACCAAAATCGTTTATTAACGGAACGTAAGGGCGAATGATCATTCGCCCCTACGTCTTTTACTTTTAATTTCGTCCCTGCGTAAGATACTATATACCATGCATGATTGAAGTCAATACGTTTTTTAACCGCAAGATACACAGGGCTGTAATACCAAAATGATAATGTTACAGTTAACCAAAATAGAAATGTTACACTTCTAAAATGCTATAATCGTCACTTCGAAAGGAGGACGGTATGGCGGAAGGTGACATTATCATGATAAGTCAGAAGGAATTAAGGTACTTAGCGGTAATCCGCAAGATATTGGAAAAGCGGATAAATAAGACAGAAGCGGCAAAGATTTTGGACATAAGCAGACAGCAGGTAATACGAATAACAAAAAGAGTTTTTGATGAAGGCGAAAAAGGACTACTTCACAGATTAAGAGGCAGGTTCTCAAATAGGGCGTATCCGAAAGAAGTAAAAAAGGTGGCATGCAAGCTCTACCGAGACAAATACTGGGATTTTGGGCCTACATTGGCGAGTGAGAAGCTCTTTGAAATAGACAATATAAAGCTTAGCGATGAGACATTACGATCGTGGCTTTTAGAAAGTGGGGATTGGCAGAAGCGCAAAAAAGGCAGGAAACACCGCAAGTGGCGCGATAGAAAAGTCCATTGCGGCCAGATGCTGCAAGGAGACGGTTCTCATCACAAATGGTTTGAGGATAGAGGACCTGAATGTGTATTGATGGGCTTTATAGATGACGCTACAAGTAGAGTATATGCCAGGTTTTATGAGTATGAAGGGACGATCCCGGCAATGGATATGATGAAGAGATACATTCGTAAATATGGTATACCTGTAAGCCTCTATATGGATAACCATGCGACATATAAAGCACGAGGAAAGGCAACGATAGAAGATGAATTAGCCGGGCGGGAACCACTCAGTCAATTTGAGCGAGGCGTTAAAGAGCTTGGGATGGAGTTTATTCACGCGCGAAGCCCTCAGGCTAAGGGCAGAATAGAGCGTTTATTTAAGACATTTCAGGATAGAGTACTAAAAGAGATGCGATTAGCTAATGTCGGTTCGATAAGAGAAGGCAACGCCTTTTTACGTGGATATTTACCGAAATATAACAAGCGTTTTGGCGTTATCGCAAAGGATCCGGCAGATCTCCATAGAGAACTTCCCGATGGGTTGGAGCTTGACGCGTATTTGTGTATCAAAACCCTACGTACGATCCGAAATGACTATACGGTAACTCATGACAAAAAGCTTTATCAGGTAATAAGCATGACAAAGGCTAAAAAGGTGACGGCAGAAGACAGGATAAGCGGGAAAGTGGTAATACGTGAGTATAGCGGGCGTCTTCTGGATTATGTCGAGATAAAAAGCAGGCCTAAAAAACGAAAGGAGGAAAAGCCAGAAATAAAGCTTAGAAAAAGGTATATTCCACCTATGAGCCACCCATATAAAAAGAGTATGTACGATAGAAGATATCCACAGATTAACAGTTATCCACAAAAAGAAAAAAGTAGCAAAAAAGAAAAAGAACTACTACTGCTGGTTCATTAAAGTGTAACATTTCTAAATTGGTGAAAGTGTAACATTTTTAAATTGGGTTGACAGCAAGATACACAGGGCTTGACATGTCGCCCGAGTGCGGTATATAATACCCCCTGCTGTACACACACTCGTATAATTCTAACCTCCGAAAGGGGTCCATGTTCGGTTTTCTGAAAGAAAGAAGAGCAAAATTATTTGGGGATATTGCCATACAAAAAGGGCTAGCCTCCCTGAAAGATGTTGAAGATGCCATCCGCGTCCAGAAAGAGGACGGCATAAAGAATAAAGAACATAAAGAGATAGGCGCCATATTGATCGAACAAGGTGTCCTTACTCCCGGTGACGTGAGTTCTATCCTGGAAGAACAAAAAAATCAGATGAATCCCGGGGCCTGGTTTGCTGCATTGTTCGGCCTGAGCCGATAGACAAAGAGTTATCGTGTTACCATGAAGAAAATACTCCCTTTTGTACTCCTGTTGTGTGTCGTTTTTCCGCGGCTTGCTTTCGCGGGCGCGTGGACTCTTCCCAAGAACAATCTCTGGATGGAACTTTATACAAAGTTCAATACGTCAAAATATGAATACGGCACCGATCACTCATTAAACAGAAAAAGCGGTTCTCAAAACGGTTGGTCCTGGGGTTATACCGTAATCCCGAAGGCAGAATACGGTATAACCGATTGGCTTACCGCGCTCGGCGGGTTTGAGTTCAAAAACCAGAACTACAAGGAATACGGCAGGCCTGATGACTGGAGTCCCTATTCCGTTCGGTACGCCGCACTTACCAACGTGCATTTCGGCGCGAGGGCGCGAATCCTGAAAGACCCGATAGTAATGAGTGGACAGATAAAAGCGCAGATCTATAGCGGCGACGGTAAACAGGCGCAGCCCGAATTAAGCGACGGTGACGACATGATCGAGTTGCGCGCCATGTTCGGAAAGACATTTGATACGAAGGTACCTTTCTACCTGGCGGGAGAAGTCGGATACGGCCTCAGGAACCGCGGCGCGTGCAACAGCATTCCTCTCTTCGTAGAAGGAGGTTTCTGGCCTACAGAATGGCTTCTTCTCAAAACCGAGCTTGACGTTTCCTGGGCAGCGGAAGGAACCGGCAATATTGAAAAAGACTGGGCCATCTGGCGTATCGGGCCGGTTATTCAGTTTTATGACCTGTATGAACTTTTCAGACGGGAAGACGCAGCAGTTGAAAGAGATTTCATGACGTCCGTTACCCGTCAGAACCGCGCGATCAACTTGGAATTTCAATACGGTAATATTTTTTGGGGAAAAAATACTTCAGCAGACCATGAATTTGTTATAAAAGCGTCCGCGCAGTTCTGACAAACCGGTTTTTTCTTACCTTCGTTTATTATCCAGTTCTTTCTGCATCGCAAGAGTCGCTTTTTTTAATTCCTCGGCGGCATCCGCATTTTTAAGAACGACCATCTGAATGGCTTGATTCACGAACCGCGTGCTTGAATCCCATGCCAAAACCGGCGGGGGGCCCTTCGCGTCAGACGCCTGACGCTGAAGCACGTCTTTGAACTTCTTGTCCATCGGCAGGTCTTTCCACGTATCCATGTTCGGCGGAAGATATGAGTCTTCCGTCTCCAGCGAGTCATTGTAGATCTTTATCTGGTTTTCGGAACGGAAAAGAAATTTAATAAATTCCCAGGCCTCTTTTTTCATGCCCGAAGAAGAAAATATACCCAGTATTCTCCCGCCTATGAATGCGGTATTCTTGCCCGACGGGCCCTTGGGAAGCAAAGCTATTGACCATTTATCCTTTATTTCCGGCGCTCCCAGCATCAAACTGATTATTTTCCAGTTACCGGATATCGCCAGCGGATAGTCGCCGGTTCTCATTCCCTGTTCCAGGGGAACAGTAGTCTTAGGCATGCCTTCTTTGTAAAGCTGATCAAGAAAATCAAGGGCGCGCCGGGCTTCGGGCGTGTCAAGGGTGACTTTGGTATAGTCATCGTTGTAATAATCGCCGCCGGCCTGCCATAAAAAAGGAGAATATCCGATCCATTCAAGCGACCCCCAGTCAAGGACCATGCCCTTATTATTCTTCTTGAGATCCCGCAGCGTGGTTATGAGCTCGTCCCATGTCTTTGGCGGCGAGGGAATAATATCGGTTCTGTAGTACATGATGTGTTCCGACAGGTCAAACGGTATCCCGTATACCTTATCTCCCAGTCGTGTTGATTCCAGAATACTGCGAAATGTCTTTTTTTCAAGTTCGGCCACATCTGCAGGGAACGCTTTATTAAGATCTACCATGGCGCCAAGTTCGCCGAACTCCATTCCCCACGTAAGCCCCATTGTCCCTATATCCGGGCTTACCTCACCGGCTATGGACGTCAGGTACTTGCTATGGGCATCACCCCATGAAATAGCCTGACACAGCACCTTGACGCCGGTTTCTTTCGTAAACTCCTCGCCCAGTTTTCTTATGGTCCTTGCCTGTCCCTCGGAACCGACAAGCCACATCACGATCTCATTCTTATTTGCAGTGCGGGTTCCGCATCCCGCGCCGGAAAATGCCAGACAAGCCGCCAATACCGTTGTGACTATTCCCCGGATCGTCCTCATCACATTCCTCCTGTTTTAAAGATCGTGATCATGCCTTATCCTCGGCTTTCTCAAATTGTTTTCTGTCTGCCGGCTTGTGATACCATTTCTTCAGAACTTCTTCTGCCGGTTTATTCTGAGGAGTAAACCCGCGATTGTGCTTACCGCCCATTCTCACATTTGTTCCCCAGTACCACCAGTAAAGACCGTAAAACCATTCTTTTTCCCAGAACGTCTTTAAAACGGATCCATAATAGTCCTTCTGCAGTTCAAGATTTATTTTCTCCTTGGGCATGTGTTCCCAGGGACACGTGCTTGAACCATCCGTGGGTCTGCACCCGATCTCGGGAAAAATAATGGGCTTATCCACTCTCTTCTGAAACTCTTCTATCTCAGGCAGCCACTTGGTCCATCCGGAGTCCAATTCTTCCGGTGTCGGCGTCATCTTTTGTGACAGCGGGAAATAGGCATTGATGCCAACGTAGTCAAGAGCGTCCCAGAACCGTATATCCATGTATCTGTCCCAGTGCGCCGCATACGTCAATAGACCCGAATAATTATCCCTGACCTTTTTTATGAGTTCTCTCCAGAGGAGTTCTTTTACCGTCGCAGTGGTGGAGAGTTCCGTGCCGACACAGACCATTTCCACTTTTTCTTTCTCCGCCATGGAAACATAATGCATTATGTAACGGTTATACCCGCGGAACCATTCTGCCCATGCGTCTTCTTTTCTGAAACCTATTTCACCTCTCCAGCTGCCGTCCGATTTGTCAACAATATCAAGATGCATCTTCAGCATGACTTTCATGCCCAGCTCATGCGCTCTGCGTATGGCATGTATAAGAGATTCGTCGGAAGGAGTGTTCTCGGATCTATATATATCCGTGCTCCAGGCGTCAGCCTGATACCACGTCACGACCACGCTTACCCAGTTAACGCCGATCTTTCGCAGCGCCGCAAGAGATTTATCGGAATACTCGGTGAGATATCCGTCTCTTGACCACGTGACGTAGCCCATGCCTTTCTGAAATTCCGTGGGTTTCTGCTGATATCTCAGAAAAATTGTTACGCCCAGAAACAATATTATCGCCACGGTAATCGCGATCAGTCCGAATATCAGACCTCTCCGACCGTTACTACCTACTCTCTTTCCGGCATCTGATTTTTCTTTTTTGATATGGATCTCCTTTTTATTTTCCGCCGCGAACATTATCAATATAAACGGGGCCCGCATATACGGGCTTCCGGTTGCTTTCTATCCTTACCGCTATCTTCCTAACGTCCCGCGCGAACTCTTCATCCGGAACAACTCTTTTCCAGTCGTGACTACCGGGTTCAATATTCGCGATCACCGTAACCCATTCTCCCGGTATAAGCGGAACGCTGCGGCTCATTTCCACGAATTTCCAGTTACTTCCCACGGTTAAGATCAATTTCGCTTTGAGCCCCGTCGGAGCTTCTTTCGGCACATAAAGATCCACGCTTATAACGCGATACGCCCCCAAATTCAGATACTGTTGGATCTCAACCAGCGCCGCGGACCACTTGCCCCCGGGAAAAGATGCAGAGATCTTCATGCTGTTTTTTCCCTGGCTGGCGACTTCTTCGGAAAGACCGATCTCTTTTGCCGCATAGTCGCTCTTGCCCTGCGCCCACACGGGGATCTCCCATCCGGAAAAGCCGGCTTCAAAATCGTAATATATTCTTTCTTCGGTTATGGGTCTCGTGGATATTACCGGCGGGGTTTCCTTTTTTGCGGGTTCTTTGACGCTGATCTCCGCCGGGTAGACCGATGTTCCCCCGTTATTCTTGCCGTCTTTACCACAACCGGCAAGCGCAATGATAAGAAAACCGCATATCACTGCGCTTACCGGAACTCGTGCGCGAAAATACTCCATGTATCCCTTGCTGTTATTACTTTATCACCCTAATATTATCGATGTAGATCGGACCTGTGTACGCAGGCTTGTTGTTTGAGTGCACTCTTATATCTATCTTCCTGACATCCTGACGGAACGCGTCATCAACCTGAACACGCCTCCAGTCAATACTTCCCGGGGTCAGATCAGCCGTGAGCGTCGTCCATTCGCCGGGCACCAGATCATAAGATCTGCTCATCTCCACCCATTTCCAGGCGTCGCCGACCGTCAGTATAATAACAGACTTCAGGCCTCTCGGGGCGTCTTCAGGAATATATATATCGCACGCTATTTTGCTGTAATCAGTCCAGTCAAAAAACTGCATTATTTCAACAATAGCGCCTGTCCACCTTCCACCCGGAAAATCAACATCCATTTCCAGACTGAAGTTACCGCTGCTGGAATACATGTCAGAAGGCGCAATGGCTTTCTGCACGTGATCCGGTTTTTCGTATGCCCAGTCGGGAACTTCCCAACCTTCAAGCCCGTTCTCGTAATCAAAAAGAACGGTTTCTTCGGCATACACGGCCGCCGCCGTAAGTAACAATCCGGCAACCATGAGTACGGTTATAATTTTTCTCATTTCGAGACCTCCTTTTTGTTGTCACCCTGCTTTTTTAACCACTCCGTAATTATCTTCTCGGATTCTTTGCCCTTTATGGTAAACCCCAGGGGGCTCCACCTCTCCTGCGGAAAATACTGCCATATATAATAACCCTTGAACCAGGCGCGCTTTGTCATGACCTGGAACATGGCGCTGAAACAATCGGCCTGAGCTTTTTGATCCTCTATATCAGAAATAGCGACCCACGGCTGACGCGAAGCGCCGCGCGCGGAAGGATAACCCACCTCAGTAAAAAGCACTCCTTTTTCGGTCAAGTTCTTTTCTTTGAGCCACTCCTCTATTTCATCCGCTTTTGCTTCCCAGGCTTTTATCAATTCATCAAGCGAAGGTTCATCGCTGTCTGTAAGGGGAAAATACGCATCAATACCCACAAAATCCATCTTGTCCCAGAAGGGCACTTCCTTATATTCCGTCCAGTTGGCGGAATAAGTCAAAAGTCCTTTGTATTCTTCGCGGACCTTTTCTATGATCCGGTTCCACCTGCCGTTCCACGTTTCAAAAGTCGTCGCTTCAAGTTCTGTGCCCACGGAAAAAAGTTCCGCTTTATTGTCCTGCGCAAAACGAGCATACGTTACAACAAACTTCTCATAACTGTCAAACCATTTTTCAGAAGGTATTATATTTATTCTGGCTTCACTCGTTCTCGGATCAACGTGGGGTTTAACCTGCACCCGCAGGCCGAGCCGGTGACAGGTTTCAACAGCTTGCGCAAGCGCTTCAATGGTGGGCGTGTCTCCGTCCGGCGAGTCATTGACAAAAATCTCCTCAGAATCTATTTCTTTCTGATATGCGGGGATCATTATGGCTACCGAGTCAAATCCTGATTCTTTAATATGCGCAAGAGAAATATCCGACGCCGGAAGAGCTAATTCATCTGCCATCCACGAAGTATAGATCGCGCCTTTTTGGAATGTTTTTTCTTCTATCGGTATTATCGGAGCCGCCAGGGAGTTTACAAGCTTCTCGGCCTCTTCTTTATTCGTTGTATCATTTCCCTTTTTCAGGTATGCCTCCATGGAAATAGCCGCGTGCGGATTGCTTTGGGCCGGTCCGTATATCTCCACCTCCCATATAGAAATACCCCAGTCAACATTAACTTTTTTTAACCCCAAGATCTTTACATAACGGCACTCAACCGGGGTGAACCGCGCTTCTGTTGCGCCTCCGCGGGCGGCGGCATCATGATAAACCTCCTGCCAGACGGTGTCGTCAGATGAGACCAGGATCTTATAATCCGTAGCATGGGCCCTTTCCCATCTTACGATCACATCGCTTACGACACTGCTTTCGCCAAGATCAAACGATATCCATTGATCTCCCTCCACATAATCGCTGGACCAGCGCGTGAGCATGTCACTGTCAACGGGCGCCATCGGGTTTGGTTCCGGGGCCCAATCCGGGGTTTTGTCAAAACTGGACGCCTTGGCATCCGCAACAGTGAGATATACCAGAGAATCTTTCTCCTGCGCGGATGAAACGCCTGAGGCAAAACATGACACCGTCATTGCCAAAACTATCAAAACAGCCGTTTTTCTCATTTTACCTGCTTTTTTTTTACGCCGTTTATTCAGTGTTCGGATCCTCGCGCCATGCATTTAATAGTATTATTATAGCATAAATTTTGCGATTTGTGTTCATGCCGCCGGACGAATTCCCGCCTATCCCTTCAGCCCTGTCATCGCTATACCCTTGATAATGTATTTCTGGAACATTAGATACACAATGAGCATAGGTATCGTCGCCACGACCGCTCCCGCCATGACCATGGCGAAATTCGCTCCGAACTGCCCTGTTAATACGGCAAGCGCCAGCGGAACGGTTCGCATGTCACTCGTATGAGTGATTACCAACGGCCAGACAAAATTGTTCCATTGCTGCAGAAAAGTGAATATCGCCAAAGTCGCGACAACGGGTTTTATCAGCGGAAAGATTACTTTGCGGTATATCATGAACTCACCGCAACCGTCTATTCTGGCGGTGTCAATAAGGTCGTCCGGAATACTGTATATGAACTGGCGATTGAGGAATATGCCGAATGCGCACCATGCCATTGACGGAATAATTAGCCCCCTGTATGTGTTCAGCCATCCAAGTTTTTTGACGATGACAAAACCTGGTATGATATTAACCTGCCACGGTATCATGAGCGATCCGAGAAATATAAAGAAGAGCTTGTCTCTGCCCCAGAATTTATGTTTGGCAAACGCGTGTCCGGCAAGAGAGGTCGCGAATACATTGAACAAAGTGATAGACCCGGCTACGAAAAGACTGTTAAAAAGATATCTTCCCATGGGCACCATGCTGAAAAGGTCCGTATAAGGCTCAATCGTGGGATTTTTGACGATAAAAGTCGGTGGATACGATTGTATTTCCTCAAGCGGTTTAATAGAAGTGACCAACATCCACACGTAAGGCAACGCCATGGTAACGGCGCCCGCGATAAGAAATGCATATATGCATGTCTTGACCACAGCCGAATCTTTTCTGGCCCCTATACCGGGACTGTCTGCTTTTTTAGTATTCCACATTGGATTTCATGAGACGCTTGTTTATCATTGTAAGCACGAATATCAGCATAAAAATAATATACGCGAGCGCTGAGGCATAACCCATCTGAAATTTTTGAAACCCTTTATCATAGAGGTACGCGACGATAGTAAGGCCGCTGTTCAAAACCCCGCCTATTCCCCCCATTCCGCCCGTCATGATATATACCTGTTCAAATACCTGAAAACTGAAAATAAAACTCATCATCGTCACGAATACGATAGTGGGTCTTAAAAGCGGCAGCGTTACATGAAAAAACTTTTTCCAGAAACCCGCTCCGTCTATTTCGGCCGCCTCATACATGACCTGCGGAATGGTCTGAAGGCCCGCCAGAAAAAGGATCATGTTATACCCCACCCCGGCCCAGATAGACATTATCATTATTGACGGAAGCGTCCATGTAGGGCTTGCCAGCCAGTCAACCGGCTGAAACCCCATTTTTAGGATAAAATAATTAAATAATCCGTATTTCTCGCCCGCATACAGCCATTTCCATATAACGGATACAGCGACTATAGCGGTTACTGTCGGAAGAAAAAATATTGATTTGAAAAAATTCTTGAATTTTATTTTTTGGTCAATGGCAACAGCAAGGATAAGTGAAAGACAAATGCCTATCGGCACTACTCCAATAACATAAACAGTTGTATTCCATATCGCCGTCCAGAAAAGGGGATCCCCAAAAAGTATTTCCTTGTAATTCGCCAGGCCCACAAAGCTGGGCGCATGAACTACATCATAACGGGTAAAGGACCACAAAAAAGAGATAAAAACCGGAGCAAGCTGGAAAACGAAGAATAGCGCGGCCGGCAGGGCTATAAAAAGGTATGATACCTTCTGTTTATTAAGCTTTCGTAAAAACGACTCCTGTTCCATCAACACCTTTCGTTTGCCTGTTCTACTGGAAAACAGGCTCGGGTATTTTACATAAAATCCCGGATACTGTCAACTTATCTCTCTTATTATCTCTCTTAACGGGCGAAGGTATGCCTCAACTACTTACAGCATAAGGGGTTACGTCCTCGCATTAATTGGACGGTACAAATGTGTCAATGATCTGTGCGGCGCCGCAAGCGGTTATTTTAAGTCCGGCCGAAGCAGCGGGAATAACGAGCATCTCTCCGCCGGGGCGGGCTTCCGGAATGCTGAATTTTTCTCCGTTCACTTCTGCCGCGATCTTTCCGCGAAGCGCAACCACACAATGCATAACACCGGGAACGGGAACATATTCGGCTCTTTCGGCATTCATTGTTATTCGGTGAACCGCAAG
Organism: Candidatus Omnitrophota bacterium; assembly: GCA_043811335.1. Taxonomy (GTDB): domain Bacteria; phylum Omnitrophota; class Gorgyraeia; order Tantalellales; family Tantalellaceae; genus CAZGOZ01. The sequence continues at coordinate 16,158 of JBDRNI010000070.1, forward strand.
TCCCTTTTCTTCAAAATTACCGGGCAGACGTTCTACAACTACTTCGTTTTTATCCTCTATGATCTCCGGAATGTCCCCCGGAGCGGCATCGGGCGTCAATTCGCCCGTTCGGTCAAGATCAAGTTTTTTCATAGCGCCGCGCCTCTTGTGGCCGGGAAAATAATACCTGACCGGATACGTGGCGCCGTCTTCAAGCGATTGTGTCGGTCCGGGAATCTGCGGTTCCAGAACCATGATGCCCGGTCCGAGAGCATGCAGCGTGCGGGCCCGTATCGGAATAACTTCGCCGATCTCAACCGCGCGGTAGTTATAGAAAAAATCAAGATCATCACGAAGAATTTTTAACTGTTTGACTGCATTTGATATGCTGCTATTTTTTTCTGCATTCTCTGCCGCTTTGATCACATCTTTTTCTTTCTCCATTAATGATGCATGGCCCTGTTCTTCAAGAAGCTTAATAAGCGCATTAAGCGCGTAACCGTATTTGCCGAGGATCGTTCCATATCGCTTTATTGTATCCGCCCCGTAGCGCTCAATGGCCTTTGGGCTGAATCCAACTATGATTGACGGGGTTTTTCCGGCGGCAGATCTATTTATCCCCATGACGATCCAGAGTTCGTTTTTTGTGTCGTGAAATTGAACGGACAGCCTGTCCTTCGGCGTCAGTATCTTAACAAGCGGGAACATGCGCCCGAATCTCTCAATGGAGCTTTCGCCCAGAACGTCGTTAGGCGCGTGTTTCACGATGTCGCACATGGGAGCGGTGTCTTCTCCGACCCTGGCGATTGAGCTCTTTCCCCCGGATTCAGCGCCGTACCAGTACTCGCCTGTCCCGTTCACGCCCCATACCTTGGGCTCTTCATGCGGGATGAGATATAACGGATCACCGGCGCCTACGGCGGCAATGATCCGGCCCGCCGGCGTATCATCGGACGCTTCATGCCGCGCGGCCTTCGCGCCTACCGAACCGGGATGCGGGTTTTTTGAGAGATCTCTGACCATACCAGACACGATCCTTTCTCTTTTTTCAATTATCTCTTCGGCTCTTTCCGGCGTATCGGCCGTGACGTATATCCTGAATTCCGGAGCGTTGCCGGAAGGTCTCAGGTGAACGACATCTCCGCCGACAAAAGTTATCTTTATCCCATCAATAAAATTTACCGAAAATACCGGATGAAAGCTCTCTTTGCCGGAGAAATGCCGGACTGCTCTTTTTCTTATATCTGTTATATCACAGATTTCTCCCGGGTCTTCTATTTTCTTTGTTTGGCCGTTTTTATAATGCGCGCGAATGCCTCCGGTGTTTTCATAATCTACCTGCGCGATATCTTTATCGCGCGGCGAAAACATTCTGATAATGGCCTTGCCCTTTTCCGTTGTATAGCCCTCACATCCCGATGTTTTGTTGTCAACAACATCCGCGCGCGTATATCTTGAGGGGAGTTTTGCGTCTATGAGTTCCGAAACCGTTTTTTCTTCGCGCGCGGCAAGCGCTAAAACCGAAATAAGCGGCAAGACGGCGTCTCTGGTCGGCAGCGCTTTTATAAGACAATCGTTTATTGTCCAGTTGCTTCCGGTAAGAAACCCGCCGTTTGATTCCCAGCTTACGACTTTTGAGGAAGGATCCTCGCGGAGTTTGTCATTCATGGCTGCGATAACATACGGCGAACCGATCTTTGTCTGCGTGATCTCCACACCGTTTTTTTCCATGACGCTCACAATAGCGTCGTTCGCACTGACGGGAAGTGCGGCAAAATCCGGTCTCAGATACAACGCAGCCAAAGCCCCGAGTTTATCGCCGGGGAGAAATCTGCCGTTCTCATCGGCAAGAAGCGGCCTGTCGGAATCACCGTCCGTTGATATCACGGCAAACGGTTTGTGCTCGGCGGCGGCTTTGGTCAAAAGTGTTCTTGTTTCATCGGAGATCTTTTCGGTATCAACGGGTATAAATTTATCACTTCGCCCTACTGAAACGACCTCCGCCCCCAGGCCCTCAAATACCATACGCACGATAGCCCGGCCCACGGCGGAATGCTCGTAAAGCGCTATCTTCTTTCCTTTAAACAAGTTGTGTGGAAATACTTTCAGATAACGATCTATATACCCCTTTGTCGCTTTTTTCCCGTATTTCGCCGCCGGCAACGCGCGAGTCTTCTTGAACATGCCGTTTTCGTCAAACAATGACTCTTCCGCGGAAAGAGCATGTTCTGAGTCTCTTACCAGAGCCACGTTTCTTAATATATCCGTTTCGTCGGTTTTCAAAACCTCGCCGGAGGCCTTGGTAAACTTTATACCGTTACGGTCTTCCGGAATATGACTGCCGGTAACCATGATGCTGGGGATACCTTTTTCCATGGCAAAATACACAAGAACAGGTGTCGGAACAGCTCCGCAAAGATCTATCGTATATCCTTTGTCTTCCACCGCCCGAAGAGCGGCCATCATGATCCTCGGAGTGCTGAAACGAAGATCTCCGCCAAGAGCCACTGATCGCCCCTTTTTTATCTCCCCTCTTTCCTCCAGAAAAGCAATAAACCCCGTCGCGTTTATATAACACTCCCTATCAGTCATATTCGCGACCTTATCCCTAAGCCCACTGGTCCCAAATCTCAAAGGCAAAAATTTAATCTCATGCATAATAATATCCCCCGCCGCAAACAGTATATGACAAACTCCCCCTTTTGCCAAGCCCTCCCTACCTACTTTTCCGGCCCGGGATAGGAACGGCCCGGGACCGGAAAATCGCAGGACCGGAAAATCGCACAATTTTGGCGGTAAAGAATAAAAGTTAGATTTTTATGAAAGAAAACCCGCCTGAGAATTGTCTATATATATAGGGGGTGTTCTCTAGAACCCGAATCAATTTTTCTAATTCTTCCAATCCGGGATCGGGACGACCCATCTTTTCCGGCCCGGGACCGTTCCGGTCCCGGGCCGGAAGTACGTGGTGATAAGTTATCGTCGGTTTATTTTAACAAAGAAAGTAGAATGTTATGTCGCAGAGAAAAGTGCCATTGGTCGAGGACGAAGTATATCACATATATACTAAAAGCATTGCCGGATTTAAAATCTTCAAGAATAAGGTAGACTATAATCGAATGCTGGAGGAAATAAGGTTTTATACAATAGAAAACCCTCCGTGTAAATTTTGTGTATTCAAATCTCTACAAGAAGAAATGAAACCAGAGATATTCCCCAAAATTGACCCATCAGAAAAACTTATAGACATACTCGCATATTGTCTCATGCCTACTCATATCCACTTTGTTTTAAAGCAGTTAAAAGAAAACGGTATATCCAAATTTATCGGTAGGATTCTACAAAGTTACAGTACTCACTTTAACATTAAACATAAACGAAAAGGCCCCTTATGGCAAGGTCGCTTTCAAAATGTTAGAGTGGAAAACGACAACCAGTTACTTCACCTGACAAGATATCTACACCTGAATCCAGTAGCCGCTTCACTAACCGACATGCCTATGGATTGGAAATTTTCATCATATAAGGAGTACCTAGGACAAATCAAAGAAAATGAAAAACTTTGTAATTTTTCCGGTTATTTTGATCTGAATCCTGACACCTACGAAAAATTCGTTAGTGATCACGTCAGCTATCAAAAAGAGCGCTCGGTAATAGAATCCCGCATTTCCCGCCCGGGGCCGGAACGGTCCCGGGCGGGAAATACGGGTATAAAAAAAGCAGGCCGGGGTTGAATCCGGTCTGCTTTTTGTGAGGAGGAAGTGCTCTGAATGTCCCCTTCCCTCTGTTATTTTATCTTCGGTCTTTCCTTCCGGCCCCGGGCAGGAACGGTCCCGGGCCGGAAATATGGTAACTGTGCGGTTAGACGGACCATAGGGTTTTGCGGCGCTGGGCGAGCTGGTCGGTCGCGTCGAATGGCCTGATCGGCATCCTGAGAAGCAGGTTCTTCACGAGGAAGGCCAGCCAGCCGAACGGGTCCCTGTCGTCTTTATATTCCGCGGGAAGCAAAGCATCTAACATACCGCTTGTTTCACTGCGCGAAAGCATGAGGTACAGGTATTCGCGCGGGACCGCGTTGCCGGTCAGCTGTTCCATCAGTTTCTGCAAGTCATCCGCAACGTTACCGTCACCTCTTGTTTCTATCTCCGCACTGGTAAGCGCCGCGAGGAGAAGCGCGGTGGCCTCAACCTCACGGTTAAAGAACCAGCCCCTGCCTTCCAGTTTTTCACTCTTGTCTATATCCGGGATAGCAAGCACCCTGACGGTTCCCTTAGCGCCGAACAGGAAACTGCGCACCTCGCTGTTCTCTCTATCCGCGTCATTGATGCCGGACTCTGTCGCGACAAGGATCGCGACGGCGCCTTCGCTAACGGATCTCTTTGCGGCTTCCGCGAGACCCAGACGCGCGCTGTATGTCGTTATCCGGATATTGTTATTCTTCAGGCCTGCACGCAACTCTCTCTCTTCAAACTTGGCTGAACCCGGCTCGTTCTCTCCGCCTCGCGTGAACATCTCTTCGGGCAGAATGAGGTCTATCTGGCCTGCCGCTTGGATCTTACCTACATGTTTGCGCACCGCGTTATAGGCGGAATACGCCAGTGTTTCGGCTTTCGTCTTTTCATAATTGACACGGACCTCAACATTATCGTTACCGGTCTTAACGACCACGTAATTTTCACGGCCCGCGTCAAAATGGACCGTTTCGCCTTCGGCCACATCAAACGCCGGTGACTCGACAAGCGCTATCCGCGCTGTGCCCTGTGTGACCGTGACATCATGCGCACGGCCTTCTATGATCGGGTCAACCGCCACGGCGCCTATCACGGATACCGTGTCAGTAACAGCCGTTTTCGCCGGGAATTCGGCAAACTCCACCGACCTGTCATATACATGCTTGCCCGTTTTGGCAATCTCTTCGCCGCTTTTTACTATACGCGAAGAGACAGCGTCTTTCGGAGGCACCGGCGTGAACGTGTCAATGATCTGCACCGGTTTGGACGCAACGATCTTATACTCGCCTGCGGACGCCGGGATGATAAGCATCTCTCCACCGGTAGCCGCTTTCGGAATAGTGTAAGTCTTCCCTCCGACGACAATCTGCGCGGCGTTCTCTTCAGTCGCGACAAGTGTATGAAAACTCGTGATGCCCTCTTCAACTATCTCAGCGCCTTCAGAAAGCGTTATCCTGTGAACCTCAAGGCCTTTATCCTCAAACCCGCCCGGAAGGCGTTCTACCACGATGCTTTCACGTTCATCGATCACTTCAGGCGCGGATCCCACAACAACTTCAGGATTGATCTCGCCGGCCCTTTCAACATCCAGCACCTTCTTGGCGCCTTCTCGTTCATGACCGGGGAAAGCGTATCTCACGGGATACGTCGCGCCGTCTTCCATCGCTTGAGTGGAACCGGCTATCTGGGGCTCCACGACCTGTATTCCCGGTGTCAGCGCGTGCAGAGTGCCCGCGGGTATCGGAATGACGTCGCCTTCTTCAACCGTGCGGTAGTTATAGAAAAAATCAAGGTCACCGCGAAGACCTTTCAGCCATACAAGCGCCTCTTCAATATGCTGATTTCCTCTCTCTCCAGCGACTTGTTCCGCGGCTATAACTGCATCACCGGTCTTATTCAGCAAATCTCCGTGACCTGTAGCCTCAAGACGACCAATTAAGGTATTAAGCGCATCGCCATACGTCTTAAGAGTTCTCTGGTAATATTCCGTCACTTCGTCGCCGTATTTTTCAACGATTTCAGGACTGAATCCGAGTATGATCGCCGGATTCCTGCCCGCAAGAGCTCTATCCACACCCGTCACGACCCAGAGTTCGTTTTTCGTATCATGAATCTGCACGGACAGGCGTTTTACCGGGTCCAGCATTTTGACAAGCGGCAGGCGGTGGCCGTAACGCGCGGTGACACCTGCACCGAGCAGCTCTTCCGGAACGGTTCTCACGACCTCTGACATCCGGCCAGTAATTACAGGGGGCAATGTGTTCGTTGTGTAAACTAAAGAATCGTTTTCTCCGCCTTCAGCACCGTACCAGTATTCGCCTATACCGTCACGGCCCCATACCCTCGCATCCCTGTGAGGCCTGATATAGAGCGGCGTACCTTCACGAACTGCTTTAACGCTCAGTGCTGCTCTCACTCTTCTGAGGGTCCTGTCCAGGCCTTCATCTGTCAGCTCTTTGTCCTCACTCGACCTGATTGCATGAACACCGGGCGAAAGATCCGCTTCAGCGCCTTTAGTCATGTCCGCGACCATATGAGCGACTATCGCTTCTCTCTTGGCGACGAGTTCGTCCGCTCTTGCCTCGGTGCCGGCCGCCGTGTAGTTCCTGAATTCCGGGGCGTTCCCGGAAGGCCTTATGTGATAATTTTCTTCTCCTTCGCTCTCAAAGCCAACTCTTACACTATCAACAAAATTTAAGGAAACTATAGGCTCAAAACCTCTTTCCTCAGTAAAATACCGGGAGAGTGTTTCTCTAATCCTTAGCAGATCGGCTGCCTGTTCCGGAGTAGCTTCTACTGCCCGCTCAGGACTTTCGATCACGTTCATAAAGTCGGCCTTAGAAACCACTTTTACACTGCTGCCCGTTCGGTCAAAAACAACGTGCGCGATATTCTCATCCGACGGCAAAAACCTCCTGGCAAGCGCTTTACCTATATCCGCGGTGTAACTTTCACAACCGGGTGTTTTGTTATCAACGACATCCGCCGCTGTGTATCTCGGAGACAGCAAGTTATCTACATATCTGGAAACCGGGACACCCGCCTGTTTAGCCGCCACCAGCACCGAAATAAGCGGAAGCATGGCGTCTCTCGTCGGCAGGGCTTTTAATTTCAGGTCACTCCGGTCACTTCCCATAAGAAACCCGCCGTTGACTTCCCAGCTTACCACTCGCGCATCGGGATCTTCAGCCAGTCTATCATTCATGGCCTTAATGACATACGGCGAGCCGATCCTGGTCTGTCTAACTTCTATCCCACTTTTGAGCAAATCCCTGACTGTGCCGTCATTACTGCTTATCGGAACAGCGGCAAAATCCACGCCGCCAAGCGACATTGCGGCCAGAGCGCCGAGTTTATCGCCCGGAAGGATCCTTCCTGTCTCGTCCGCCAGAAGAGGCCTGTCGGAATCACCGTCCGTTGATATCACAGCGTACGGCTGATGCTCTGCGGCCGCTCCCTCTACAATCCGCCTTGTTTCCGGTGAGATCTTCTCCGTATCCACGGGTATAAACTTATTATCGCTCCGCTCTACGGGAATAACTTCCGCGCCCAACGCCTCAAATATTGACCGGGTAATATCACGGCCCACGGCGGAATGCTCATAAAGGACTACTTTAATGCCCTCCAGGGGCCTTCCGGGAAACGCGTTCAGATAACGGTTGATATAGAAGTTGGCTGCCAGTTCGTTCATGTCAACTTCCGAATCGATCCATGATGAGATCATCGGCCGTTCTGTCTTGAAGCTCCCGTCTTGCGTGAAGAGGCTCCCAGCCAAACTCCCGGCATATTCCTCTTCCCTTGCCTTACTAACGTTACGCAGGATCTCTCCTTCATCGGCTTTCAGGACCTCGCCGGATCTTTTGGTGAACTTTATGCCATTTCTGTCATCCGGTATGTGACTGCCCGTGACCATAATGCTCGGCATCTCATTCTGCATCGCGTAATAAGCAAGCGCCTCAGTGGGCAGGTTGCCTAAATAAACCGGCTGGCATCCCCCGTCCTCGATCGCCTTGATCACGGCCCGCGTAATGCGCGGCGTGCTGGAACGCAGGTCGCCGGCAACGGGTATATTGGGCATGACCCCTGTCTCATCCTCACGCCCGGGGACCTCTATCTCGCCGGTTTCTATCAGAAAACGGATAAAACCGCGCGCGTTGATATAAACTTCCATATCTGTCATATCGGTAACCTTCGCCCTCAGACCGCTGGTGCCGAATGACAGGGGACTGGAGTTTTTCATCCAGAAAGCCCGGTTCGCCCGCATTTTCTCCAACAGGACCCGGACATCACCTTTCGCGTCTTCTTCTATTTTATCGCTTTGGCTTCTCACACATGCCATATCCCGCACTTCGGCAGCGGTGTATATATTGTCGCCAACCAAGGTTCCATCGCTTACCTTCGGATCGTACGCGGCCGTCATTCTTAAACGCGTCTGTCCCGGATGGAACCTGTTATCTTTTATCTCCGGCCTGAAGACATCGCATATTATCTCTCCGGACGCGGCGACGGGCGTTTTGGAAACCACCATGTGAACCATGCTGTTCACAGTACGGACTTCCACGGCTGTTGTTTTCTGCACATACGAACTCTTCGCTCTTATCACACCTTGAGAGTTATCCACCACGCTGTCTATTATCTCCGAACCCGGCAGGAGATCACTGCCCTGGACAATAGAGTTATGTATTGTCACGCCTTCACCTGTCCACGGTTTTGCGCCGGCCACGTCTTCCACGGAAAGAACAATATGTTTTCCGTTAACATGGAAATCGCACCTATGAGCATTATCAATGTTTCTTTTTCTGCGCGCGTTTTCCGCCCGGATCGCGTCCTGCGCGGTTGCGGATCTTCCAGATAACGTGCCGTTTTTATCTATACTGATAACTTTTCCGCCGAGATCCGTCAGCATGAACAGTTTTTCATTTGCTACATCAAGCGCGCCCCTATATGTCTGCCATTCGGCGTTCACTCCTAAACTGATAGTGCCTATAACCCTTGTCAGGTCGCCGAAGATATTCACGTTATCCCTGTTCAATAGGAAAAATTCAATCGTTTCCGTCACGAAATCTAATTCTTTTGCTTCTTTTACCCGGTCGTTCTCATCAAGAACTATCTCTCCCATGCGAATGCGGGTAGCGCCAGGCAAACGTTTTCTTATCAGCGCCACGTCTTCCTGCAACGCCATCTTTCTTTCATCACCCGTATATCTCCTCAAAATTTCAGCCGGCGTCGTTCCCACCAAAATAGTGGAATCCGCCCCGATGGCCTGCAGAAGAAATGCCAAGGGCTGTGTAAAATGCGGGTCTATATCTCTTTTCCATTTCGCATCAATTTCGCCTGCCCTTATAGAGTGATCAATAATTAATGTTCCGTTCTCGTCTCTTTTTTCTACCCAATAGTTCCAAAGTGCAAGCTTCATGGCGTTATTCATGCTGTAAGACCCGAAATCAAAACCGGCCTGTGGGGAATCCTTCAAATCCGCATGAACATGCGCATGTTCCGGATTCAACGCATAACCGCCGGTTGCGGTCTTCATGGCGGCGCCTCTTGTCTGATTACCATAAAAGTTCTGTATAAACCCACGTTCATCGGTAGTCATTGTTCCGAACTGAAAGAGCTGAGCATGAAGAAGCTCAGGAGAAACAGACCAGTCAATCGGAACCATGAATTTGGAATACGAGGCATTGCTTCGTTCTATCGCCGTATGTCTCACAGTCCCGGCTATGTCCTGACTTGTCCAGTAAGTATCCGAAGAACTACCGTCATTGGACCGAGCAAAATCCAAGGAATTAAGTATAACGTATAGAAGAAGTTCGGCATCTGTCAGCTCTCCGCTTGAAGCCCTGAAACTACCGACCAGGGCCTGCCTGCCCCTGGAATTGCTGAGTGACTGCGCAAGCGGACTTGACCGTTCACCTTTACCGCCGTCGTGCCATATACCTATTTTCTTTTCATTCCGGGCAAGAATCTCTCTCAGCGGCAAGCCGGCCCTGGAGGCACTCTCAAAGATCCTTATCTCATCAATAAGCTGACCACCATTCCCGGCAACCCCTGAAAACACTTTCACATTAAGGTCCCCAAAAATACCCTTTAAGATTTCCCCCTTAGATCTCGCTTCGTCCTCAGTTGATGAAACAACCAATATATAATCGTACCCCTCATACGGCCTCCTCGTAAGGGCCGTTTTCGTAAGATCTATGTTGTATCTTTTCATGAAGGTTTCCTCGACAAATCGATCCGATTCATCTGTTTTACCATCTGCGCTGAGCTTTTGAATTATTTTCCTTGCCGCACTCCCATATTCCGTGTCCCCCATTAGAAAGGCCTTCATAGCTTTCAGGTCTCCCCTCCGGGCAATATCAGAAAGGCGGTACATTTCTTCAACCTTCTCCTGTTCCTGTTCATTCGCGCGCGCGGCCAGGATTTTCTTGTTCACGGCGGAAAATTTCGCAAGTATATCCTCAAGCTTGTCACCGGTCGCCTCAAGCGTGACTTCCTCGCTCTCTGCCGGATTGAGATGGTGAAATAACTCATGTATCGCTATACGCAAGATATCGTGACGGCCCTT
>JBDRNI010000071.1:0-2901 GCA_043811335.1 Candidatus Omnitrophota bacterium
AGGCAAACTCTATTCGGGCGCGGTGATTGAGACAAAAGGCGCAAAATTCGCCGTGGTTCGCTGCGGGATAGGGCCCGGCCTTACGGGTGACGCGGTTCTCTTAATGGGCGCGACACCGGTGCGCAGGGTGATCTTTGTAGGCGCCTGCGGCGGTTTCGGCGCCTCGCGGGTAGGCGACATTATTGTATGCGAGGGAGCATTTGACGGGGAAGGGTTTTCACGGTATCACGGGCATGACTTTTGTATTGAAAAGATACTCGGTAACGGTGGTATAATACCAGCTGATAAGGGTTACACGGAACGCCTGAAAAAATTTATCTCCGGGAGAATTCCCGGAAGAGACAAGATAAGGTCCGGCAACATATTCACCACGGGCTCGTTACTTGCGGAAGAGGCGCGGAACATGCGCGCCGTTGAGGAGAAAGGTTTCATCGGGGTGGACATGGAGCTTTCCGCGGTATATCAGGCGGCGCGCACGACGCGTCTGGCGGCGGCGGGGCTCGTGTTTGTAAGCGACCTGCCTCTCTCACGTCCTTTGTGGGAGACGCCGGCGGATCTTGAAAAAGAATATAGCGGCGTCGTGGATGAAGTCATTCGTGTCTCATCCGAGTTCGCTTGTGCGCGGTGAATGAATAGGAGCGTCCCTGTACCAGTCACCCCTTCGGGGTTCCGGTACAGGGTAAATTCGACCCGCAAACTTATGTTCGCTATCGCTCCATAAGTCTGGGTCTCATTTAGGAGGGCAAATATGAATAAGAAAGCTATTATCGTTCTTGCCGACGGGTTTGAGGAAATAGAAGCCGTTACAACGGCGGACGTGCTTCGCCGCGCGGATATTGATGTTATCATAGCCGGGCTCACGGGTTATACGGTTACCGGCGCTCACGGAATGGTGATAAGAGCCGATACCGTTTTTCATGAAAATGATCCGCTGCCCGATGCCTTTATCTTTCCGGGCGGTTTGCCGGGCGCCGAGAATCTTGCGGGATCAGCGCAGCTCAAGAATGTAATTATTAAAATGAATTCCGAGAAGCGTATTATTGCCGCTATATGCGCTGCGCCCGCGCTTCTTCTGGCGCCGGCAGGCGTGCTGAACGGCCGCGAGGCGACATGTTATCCCGGCATGGAAAAAAGTTTCGGCCGTGACACGAAAGCCGTAAACGCTAAAGTGGTGCAGTCGGATAACATTATTACAAGTCAGGGTCCGGCAACGTCTTTTATTTTTGCTCTTAAGATCGTGGAAACGCTTGCCGGAAAGGATAGAGCCCGGAAAGTCAGTCGCGAGACGCTTTTTGGCGCGTAGGACGAATACGTGTTTGCCGGCATGATCTCCGGCTGAGGGCTTGTTCGCCGAATTTATCGCGTATCCGGTCAAACGCAAGATGTATCCGTTCTCTTTTTTCGGTTTCGCCGTCCGGGATCCCGTCAAAAAGATCCTCTCTTAGTGAATCAGGCACCAGACCTGACACGCGAACTCCCAAAAGCCGCACCGCGCGTTTTTCCGTATCAAAACCCCCGGCCTTTGACGCGGCATTCGCGTAAATAACATCCGTGAAATTTGTGGCTGTTTTCAGCGTAATGGACCGCGTATAAGTCCGAAAATCCGAGAACCTTATTTTCAGTGTAACAGTTTTTCCCTTGAATCCGTCCGCGCGCAGCCGGTGCGAGACCTTTTCGCTTAGGCGCATGAGCGCATCTAGAATCGCGTGGGTATCTCTCGTGTCCCGTTCAAACGTGTATTCGTTGCTCACGGATCTTGCGGTATCGGCCGGCTCTACCCGGCGGGGATCCACGCCGTTGGCGAGCTGCCACATGTGCAAACCGTTCTTACCGAAAGCGTGTTCGATCTCCGGCATGCTGCGCCGTGCGATATCTCCAATGGTTTCTATTCCCATATTTTTCAAGGCAAGAGCGGTTTTTTCCCCGATACCCCATAGTTTTCTGATAGGGAGGGGATGAAGGAACGCCAGGAGGTCTTGCTGTTTTATTTCTACCAGTCCGTCCGGTTTGCCGATATCCGAGGCAATTTTCGCCGTCATCATGTTGGGCGCAAGTCCTATGGAGGCGGTAAGTCCGGTTTTTTCCAGGATGGACGCTTTTATCTTCCGGCATGTCGCGACAGGCGTTCCGAAATGATGAAAACTACCGGTTATATCCATGAACGCTTCGTCTATACTGACGGGCTCTATATCGGGAGTGAAATTTTCCAGTATTTCCAGTATCTCGCGTGAGACATCCGCGTATTTGGACATGCTGCCGGGGAGGAACGCCGCCTGCGGACACTTGTTATAGGCAATGGATATAGGCATCGCCGAATGTATGCCGAATTTCCGCGCCTCGTATGAACATGCCGCAACAACACCGCGCCCATTGCCGCCTTTCGGATCCGCCCCGACAATAACAGGCCTGCCCCGAAGCGCCGGATCATCACGCTGTTCTACCGAAGCAAAAAACGCGTCCATGTCAACATGGGCAATGTATCTTTCCTGAAGAGGGGGATGGGTCATTGAATATATGATAGCACGGAACGGAGGTGGGATAAACAGGGTATTGCAATTGACAATGTTCGGATATTTACCTATAATTAAGGCCTATCAAGAGTTTTATCGGATATCGCTCCCCGGTAGCTCAATGGTAGTAGCGATTGGCTGTTAATAGTTGGCAGCTTCCGCGGGTGACCGTGGTTGAAAAATCGGGTGAATTCAGGGGATCCTACGGCGGAAATGCTACGGAAACCGTGAGCAAAGCCTGCTGAAAGAGACGATGTGTAGGCAGGAATGTGCAGAGACTAAGGGATGAGGATCTCAACCAATAAGCCCTACCAGCGCCCGATACCCTTCGGGGTAATGAGATAGTCCTACCCTTATGGAAACATAAGAAGGTTGTAACCAATAGGTTGTA
>JBDRNI010000072.1:0-9949 GCA_043811335.1 Candidatus Omnitrophota bacterium
CACAGCAATTCAGCATACCGGAACCATAATGATACTCATCCACGGCGGAAGCCTTGTTCTTGTAATACACTGGATGGCGGCCTGTTATATACTCAGAATAATTGCATATATTTGCCTCGCAACCAGGTTCTTCTCTTTCTCGGCGATGATTCCGGGTTTTTCGGCAGAAGCAGTAAAAAGAATTGCGGGTTTCGCCGCGAGCTTGATGTCTATAACCGTTTTTTCGGTGATTCACTTAAACGCGGATAGGATTATAATAAGCAAACTTTTACCCATCGGAATGGTCGGTTACTTCGGCGTCGCTTCCGCCAACGTCAACAGGGCGCGGTTTCTCACCAACTCGGTCGCGCAGGCTGCATATCCCGCTTTCTCAGAAAAGTTCAAGCAGGGTAGCAGAGAAGAGATGATGCGGCAGTACAGAAAATTGCAGGACTTCATCTGTTTTGCTCTGGCGCCGGTCATGGCGCTGGTCCCCTTCGCGCTTCTGCCTCTGTTTTCATACATGCTCAACGAACAGGCTGCGCAGATGCTTTTATTGCCGACAACTCTGCTGGCGGCAGCACTGTACATGAACGGTGCCCTGAACGTACAGCATTCTTTAGTAATCGCGGTCGGCAGACCGGGAATACCCGCGCGCCTGAATTTTTACGCCTTATTTGTCGTCCTGCCGGCAACGTTCCTCCTGATCTACTACGGCAACATATATGGAGGAGGCTACGGAGGATTGGTCGGCGCCGGCGTTTCCAGGGTTTTTTATGTCGTTTTCGCCTACTGTTACGCAGTTCCGATGGTTTGCAGGGAGTGTTTAAAAATCCCAGCCTTGCAATGGTTCGCGCGCGTGGGAAGATTCTATGTCCTTGTCGCGGTGACCTACGGAGTGGCCTGGGCCGTTCACAACGCAGTCGGCGACTATTCCATTCCGTCGCTGGCTGTCGCTTACCTTGCAGGCACTATTGCTTTTCTGGCTGCCGGCTACTTTCTTATCTGCAACGAGCTTCGTGAAACTCTCCTTGCGAACATTAAGCTGATAAAGACCAAGCTCGCGAACGGCGTTAGGCAGATCGCAAGCCCCGATGAACCTCCATCCTTATGAGCAGCATTATAGCCTTTTAGGTGTTTGTAACAATGACAAATATACAATACAATTCAATCAAATGCATATCAGGTAGGGGATGCTTTTAGATGCCCAAAAAGGTGTTGATGATAACAAACAAGTTTTCCCCCGGAGGGACGATCCAGAGAGGCAGAAAAATGGCCGACAGGGTCATTATTTGCAGAAAGTACGGGTGGGAAACAATTGTCTTGGCACCACTAAAACGCGATCTCTCGGTCGGAAAAGGAGAAGACCTGAGTGAATTCAAAATCCATTGCGCCGTCAACAACAGGCGCGAATCAATCATGGGGCAAGAACAGACTTTTATTGAAAATGAAAAAACGAACCAAAACGCCACTCGCATTTTCAAGGACGCGATAAAGAAATTTTCCCCATTTTTGCTTTTTCCGGACGGTTTGAACAGATATATATTTTCCATTTATCGCAAGGCAAGGGAGATCATCGCACAGGAAAAGATTGATGCGTTCTATACGATGTGCATGCCGGTTTCGCTTCATATTGTCGGTCTCCTGTTGAAAAAATCGACAAAGTTGCCGTGGCTGGCTGAGTTTCGCGATGCCTGGGTGAAAAACCCGAATCGTTTCGATGGTGAAGCAGGTTTTGTTCATAAGTATTTGGAAAAACAGGTCGTGCGCTCTTGCGACAAGGTTGTATGGAACTATGGTGTTCAAATCCCCCCGCAATATTTTGAATCAACCTATCAGGATCAACCGAAAAGCAAATTCGAGCAGTTACCTTCGCCCGGCTTTGATGGATTTTATTTTGAAAAATATGCGTCGATCAAACCAATTGAATTCGACAGGTTTACAATAACATATGCCGGCAATTTCTATAAGGCCCTTACGCCGGAAGCGTTTTTCAAAGGGCTGAAGCTCTTTATTGACGAAAACAAAGTCGGCGTTGAGGATATGAGAGTGAACTTTTTCGGGGATTGGAGCACTGAATTCAGTGATGACTTAAAAAAACTGGGGCTGACCGGTTTTGTCCGGTACCTCGGGAAGATTTCCTATGAAGAATGCCTCAAGCACCTTTTGGGTTCCAGTGTAAATCTTCTAATAATTCGCAGGGCAAGCGGCGACGAACTGAACGTACCGTCTAAAATGACGGATTACATTTTTGCCGGAAAGCCGATACTCACAATAGCCAAGCAGTCATGGGAAGCTGCGAAATATGTAAGAAACAATAGACTCGGGGTTGTCGCCGACCCCGACAACAATAAAGAGATCGCGGACGCGATCCGACACCTATATTCATCTTATAAAAACGGTGATAAGTCGTCCTTTCCCCCAGACCGCGATTTTGTGGAAAACATTGACAGCACTATTATAATGAAACGGTATTGTTCTTTTCTGGACGAAATTCTGCAAAATGAATAGCCTGTTGAAAAATATTGTCTTGACAACTGTCAGGCTCAGTATATTTAATCCCGTGTTTGAACCCATTTGGAGGAAAAACCTTACAATATTGCTGTACCATCACGTTTCACCGCAAATGTTTGAAATGCATGCATCGTACTTGGTTAAAAGATACAGCTTCATTCCGTTAGAATTGGTAAGAAAGGCTTTCATAGAGAAAGATCCAGGCATCTTTCCTCCGAATAGCCTGCTGATCACTTTCGACGACGGCCTCAAATCGAACTGTGAGTTGCTTGGAGTTTTCAAAAATTTTCGCATAAGACCGACCATATTCCTGCCGACCGGGCTAGTGGGAACGAATAGAAAGATCTGGACACGCACGCTTGATAGACATAGTGCGAAAGAAAATGAAATTTACAAGAGACTTATTAGCTTGCCCAACGCGCAAAAAGACAAGGAACTGTTCAATTACAATAGGCATTATTATGACAAAGAGTATCCTGAACGCGAAATTCTGAATGAAGCCGAGATAGGAAAGATGCTTCCGCATGTGGACTTTCAGAGCCACGGGATTACTCACGCGATCTTTACAAAGTGTTCAGATCAGGAGCTGCGGCAGGAACTGACTGAGTCCAAAAAGAAAATTGAAAATCTTACAGGGAAAGAATGTTTTGCAGTGGCTTATCCTAACGGAGAATTTGGGCAACGGGAAATAATGATGGCGGAAGAAGCAGGATACTGCCTTGGCCGGGAGGCGTTAGGTCCCGGTTTGAATAAGCCTTTCGGCAGTTCGATGGCTCTTAAAGCCGTGAGCATGAAAACCGGATTCTCCACCGAGGACGTGGAAAAAGCGCTTTATACCGGAGCGACAAAATTCCTTTTGAATTCACTCGCAAATTCGGTTTCATTGGGAAAACCGGTTTAAAGCGTCGACTTCAGTTTGGGCCGGAATACTGGAAATCGCAATATGACAAAAAAAAGTGTTCCCAACCTTCTTCTGCCGGGTTTTCAGAAATGCGGAACGGCCTCGTTGCATTTTCTTCTTGGGTCCCATCCCCAACTATTCGTGCCGACAGGCAAGCCCCAGTTCTTCAGCATAGGCCCATCGGGAAAAACCGATATTGACAAATATCTGAGCATGTTTGACGGACATCGCGACGAGCCGTGGGTTGTGGATACATCTGACAGTTATATTGAAAACCATTTCTCATTTTCAAAAATGAAAGAGGTTCTGGGTGACGAAATAACATTTCTAATTATAATGCGTGATCCGGTGAAAAGGATTTACAGCGCTTACGCTCACATACGACGTCCTTCGTTGATCGGAGAAACCAGGGAATTCGATCAAGTGATATATACCCGGTCAAAATCTCTCGTGGACCTGCTTGAACATGAGAATGAGCAATTAGAGAAAGCGGAATCCGAAGGGAAATTAATTCTGAGCCACCTAAAGAAAAGATGGGCGGACAGTTACCTCTGGAACTTCCGATACATTTTTAACAGTGTCTACAGTATTCATATCAAGGCATTGCAGAGGAGTTTCCCGAGAAGTCGTTATAAATTTATAATTTTCGAAAACTTTATCAAAAATCCTCGTGACACCCTGGCGGAAATATATGAATTTCTGAACATTGAGCGGGAGGTCGCGTACCAGCAGCCTTATATGCACAAGAACCGCGGCATATATTCCACATTAGACCTGTCGAAGCGCCACATAAAAATGTATCTGGATATCAGCCGCTCAGTCAGAAGCAGGTATTCTCTTAAAGTTCTCAACTATTTTTTCTGGTACATTGAGGAAAAAGTTCTCGCCCGTCCCTTTGCATCAGGAATGCCGACTGATATCGACACGTTTCTTAGAAAGCTGTTCGCTGCCGAAATTGATGAAGTGGGTCGGCTGACCCGCCTTGATACATCGTGTTGGAAATGATTCGACATGCTTGAAACCGGACTCTATTTATTTCTGATTCTCGCGGCCTACTTTTTCCTGTTTTTCTTTTACAGTTCCATAATGGTCCGCGCGCACTGGTTCCTGGCGGCGATTCCCCTGGCCTGCGTGTTTACGGGCTTTCCGTTCGGCGGACTCGGAGGAGCGTCGCCGGAAAAAACTTACGTTCTGCTCCTGCTTCCCGGTCTGTTGTACCTGGTGTTTTTCAAACAAGGTCTTTCTCAAAGCAGGAGGGGGGGCATACCTCGCACAATAACATTTACTTTCCTTTTGTTCTGGCTGATATTGCTTGCGGCGCAATCTGTAAACGCCGGAGGAGTGCCTTCCTTTTCGACACTCAGTTATTTATTGGGTCTTCTCGGAAAAGGGCTGCTTGTTTTTTTTATTGTCAGGATAATAGACCGGAAATCCATGCTGGACCTTTGCATTAAATCGATAATAGTGAGCACAGTCGCAATCCAGATCCTTGCATTCACGGAAATATTGATCTCCGGCGACTTTTTTGTTCTGAGGAACAACGCCTACAATCTTAATCTGGCTGTCTCTAATTTGACCACTTTGCCCGATCCGACTCTCATGGCGAGAAACTTAGTTGTTGTTTTCAATTTCGCTGTCTTCGGCGCGTTCTATTTTCGCAAAACCCCATTCTTTAAGTGGCTTTCCATAATTCAGATTGTAGGAAGCGCGATGCTTATTCTCGCATCACTTTCCCGGACAGGATTAATTACCTTTCTTATGGAAGTATTTATCATCCTTTTCTTTAGAAAAGAAGAAATATTGAAAAACCTGTCGTTTTCCTTCACGGCGGTTATCTCCACGGTCGTGTTGATTGGTGTTTTTTTCTGGAGTAAATTGACAGAAAGATTCATCAACATGTGGAAACTTTTATCGTCGCCGATGGAAGCCCGTTCGTTCATGGGAATCAGCTTGCGAATGAAGTCGTGGATGGCGGGGATCGGCATTATCGTGGATCATCCATTTTTTGGCGTTAAAATGGATGATCTTGAGCAAATCCTCACAAAGTACGGCAGCATATCTTTGACTGGGCCGGAGCAAATGTTGCGTGTACATTCCACACAGGGAAGCATATTGAAATTTATGGTTAAAGGAGGCGTTTTCGCTGGAATGACCTTTTTGCTGCTTGCATGTTTTTATATGAAATTCCTTGTCAACAGGTTGAGGCAAACCCGGAACGATACGCATAAACTCTTCATACAAACCGCGATAGCGCAGGCAGTAGCAACACTGGTTTTTTCATTCTCAACCGATGCTTATTTCCTCAATATATTCTGGTTTTCGGCGGGTATTATTTTTGCTGGAGATATTATTTTCAGTAATCACATGGAGGATAAAAAAGCTGTCAAAATCTAAGTGTTATCTGTTCACTTTTCCGGGCATTCCGGATCAAAAGAACCTTCCTCTTTACCAGAGGGCGTTGCTTCTTTCCGGTAAATGTGATCTACATGTTTACACCGCAAAAGGCAGCGAGATCGCCCCGGCAGTTATGGAAAATTCAAAGGTCTTTTATTGTCCTTTTCGTTCAATAATACTCAAGAAAATGAAGATAATAGGATTTGCAATTGAAATATCGGCTTTTACTTTATGGATTGTTTCGAAATTGATGTTTCTAAAGGAAGCATTCATTTATACAAGAGAATATAATGGGTTCAGTGCGGCCGGGCTTTTAAAGATGATAAAAGGTGAAAAAGTAAAATGGGTCGTAGATATGCAGCATACCCCCTACTATTATTACGATGATTCCAGAAGGGAAGATATGATGTTGATAAAAAAGTTGATATACCGGCCTTTGGGTCTTATTTATATTATCCGGGGAAGAATATTTTTACGCAGGGCAGACCTTGTGAGCGCCATGTCCTACGATTATGATGAAGGTTTTGCACGGATTTTCGAGCGGGAATTCAGCGTGCCGAGAGAAAAAATATTCCCCATTCCGAACGGAGTCGATCTGAAATTGATCGAAAAAGTTAAGAAGAGTGAAGAAAAATGCAACCTGAATGTTCCGGACAGTGGGGTAAAATTCGTATACGCGGGCAACGTGCGTCTGGAGAGGTTGAAGATGCTGAAAGAATTCATCGAAACTTTCAGAGAGAGAACTATTGACGCGGCACTTATAATATGCGGTGCAATGCCCGTGGATTCAATGATGTCGTACAAGAAGATAAAGACCGATTATTTCATCCACATGGGACTTGTCCCGCATTCGGAATTGCTCAAGTTATACAAAGAAGTAGATGTGGTTCTGGCTTTTATTGACGGGTTCATGCGGGATCATGATTATTCGCATCCGGGGAAGGTTTTTGAAGCTATGGCGATGGGGAAGCTGGTGGTGGTCAACAATTTGAGCAGTATCGGGAGAGTTGTAAAAGATGGATACAACGGGTTGATGTTCGAATCAAGCAATATTGGAGAAATATGTGATAGGGTTTTTGATATTTTGAGCAATCCCGAGATGAAAAAACAGATAGAGGGCAACGCCGAGAAAAGTATCGAGTTTCTTGATTGGGAGCTGATTCACCAGAAATGGTTTTCGGCAATCCAGGAAATGCTTTCGAGATAAGTGGGGCATAATGTGCAGCGAAGAATGAAAAACAACAACGAAACAGAAAAAATGTCCGACGAAATGCGGTTTCGCGGTTTTATGGTGTGGCGCAAGGATTTGTGTCATATCAACAAGACGTGTGACGATCATTGTAGTCGTTTCGGAAGATATTTTGATCTTACTCTGCTTGTGACCAACCATGCCAGGATTGGAGACCGTATTAGCAGCGAGGGAACTCGCGTCGTTGTAGTTCAATGTCCGAAGAATAGAGTGATGGCGCTTTGCATATTTTACATAAAAGCTGCCGTCTTTTTTATGCGGGAACACCGTAAAGAGCCGTTTCATTTCATATTATCTCCGGTCGGTGAGGAGCCTGTCGGTTTCCTGTTCAAGCTGTTATCGTTTCCGCGGACTAAGCTGATATTTGACTTGTACGATGTTCCGGGAGCTTCGATAATCGTGAAGGGCTCGCCCTTGCCAAAAAGAATTGCGTGGAAGATTTACAGATGGGTGCTTGCATGGTCTATCCGGAAAGGAGATGTGATTCTGGCCGGCGTAGTAATTGAGGGACTGCGCCGGTTTAATATTCCGGAGGAACGATTGATTGACGCCGAAAAAGGTGTCCCTCTGGAATATTTCGATCCCCGGAAGGTGGAGGCCAATGAAAAAATCTGGAGCTTTGCCGAGAATAAACGATTGTTATATATAGGATATATACATGAGAAAAGAGGGGCCGGTGATATTATTCATGCTGTTCGAGAGCTTGTTTTGAAGGGCGTAAAGGTTTCTTTAATGCTTATCGGGCCATGTTCCAAGGATACGCTGAACAAGTTGCGTTCACTGGTTTCTTCTCTCGAGTTGGAGTCTTACGTTTCAATTCTTGCTCCGGTTGATTCCACGGAAATGCCAGGGGTCATAGCCGGTTCGGAGATATGTGTATGTCCGGTTGTTGATATTGAGCAATATAGATGGAGTTATCCGCTCAAGGTTAATGAATACCTGGCAATGGGAAAGCCCGTGATCGCCACGAAGCTTGTCGGAACATCGAGGATCGTGAAAGAAGGAGTGAACGGCTTGTTGTATCCGTCGGGAGACGTGGAGGGACTGGCGAGATGCATTGAGACGCTTGCAACGGACGAAGAGCTATACAGGCGCTTGGCCGCAGCCGCCAGAGACAGCGTTCTTGATAACGACTGGGAAATACTGGTCAGGAATCTCGCAGGTAAGATTAAGGAGCATTTATCGGGCCGGGGCAGCGCTTGTTGAAACTCGTAGCTCAAATGCATTATTTAGCGCCCACAGTGATTTTCTGGCTTTCCGCTCTTGCTATCTTCCAGTGTTATCTCGGATACTTCATTTTTCTGAAGTTGCTGCTGAAAATGCGGGGGCCGCTCGCGGGCTTGCCGGACGAAGTGGATGATGACAGCTTCCCTTCAATTTCCGTGATTATCGCGGCCTGCGACGAAGAGAAAACCATTGAGAAGCGGATCGCGAATATATTCGAGTCGGATTATCCCGCGGAAAAGATGGAAGTGGTTGTGGGGTCCGACGGCTCGACCGACCGGACTGTGGAACTGGCGGAAAAATCCGGGGACCCGCGCGTGCGCGTGCAGGATCACAAAGAGAGACGGGGGCGCGCTCTCGTACATAACGATGCGGTGGGATTCGCAAGGAATCAGGTGATGGTTTTTACGGACGCGGAAACAACTTTTGAAAAGGATTTTCTGCGAATCGTGTGCTCTCATTTCAGCAATCCGAAGGTGGGGTGTGTTGTCGGACGAATCAAATTCAAGAACACCGCCGGCGATTCCGTCACCAGCAGCGAAGGTTTTTACTGGCGGTTCGAGGTCGCGCTCAGAAAAAGGGAGTCCGATCTCAGAATACTCGCCACGGGAACCGGCGCCTGCATGGCGGTGCGGAAGTCGGTTTACCGGCCGCTTGAAGCGACGGAGGATGTGGATTTCATAACGCCGATCGATTGCGTGGGACAGAATATGCTGGTTGTATACGAACCGCGCGCTGTGGCCACAGACAGACTCCCGTCGGATTCTGTGGAAAGGCAGATGGAGGCGAGGATCAGAATGACCGCGAAGAACTTCCGGGGGACAGTAAAAAAACTCACCCCCGTGTTTGCCTTCAGGCATCCCCTTGAGTTTTTCTCGATAGTCTCTCACAAGATTCTCAGGTGGACCTGCCCGTTTTTCGCTCTTGCATTGCTTTTCTCTTCGATTTTTCTTTCGGTGCAGGGTGTTGCGTGGGCGGAGGCGGCGCTTATCATTCAGGGGGTGTTTTACTTGTTGTGCGCTGCGGACGCGCTTCCGATAGAGAGCCGCGCGCTCAAGTTGTGCAGAAGTTTTTTCTTTGCGAACTATTGCTTTATGATAGGGGTGATTCAGGGGGTGGCGGGCAGGCAGCCGGCGAAATACAGGTGAGAAAGAGGGCGGAGCGCTGTGCCCGGGGCGCGAATTCGCGCGTGGAAAACCGGACGTTGATTTATGAACGAAGCGGACAGGATAAAAAAGGCGTATGAGAAAAGAGATTCTCTGGGCAAGCCGGAGATTTATTCGGCTTTCGATCCGGCAACACTTTTCATAATCCAACAGAGAGAGAGGGAGGTGTTGAGGGCCCTGAAAAAATTCGGGGCGGCGGATCTCTCAGGGAAAAAAATCGCGGATCTCGGTTGCGGAAAAGGCAAGGAATTAAACAGAATGGTTTTTTTCGGCGCCCTGCCTGAAAATCTTTCCGGCATCGATCTGCTGCCGGACAGAATAGAGTCGGCGAAGAACCTGTTTCCGAACATCGACTTCAGATGTGGAAACGCGGAAAGTCTGCCGTATGAGAATGATTCATTCGATATAATTTTGTGCTTCACCGTTTTTTCCTCGATTATGGACACGGCCATGAAGCGGAGCGTTGCGGCTGAAATGATGCGGGTTCTGAAGCGAGGAGGGATAGTCCTCTGGTACGATTTC
>JBDRNI010000073.1:0-5487 GCA_043811335.1 Candidatus Omnitrophota bacterium
GCCACCTGGCCTTCCGCCTATTCCCCTCCGTCACCTGTATCATCCCAAGTCGCCCTGCTCTATGCTACACATTATATACTCGCGCCTTGTATGCTTTGCGATTACGTTCGTCGCTGAACCATTCTACGGTTTCTTTCAAACCCTCTTCAAGGGTATATTCCTGTTGCCACGATGTTAATCTCTTTAATTTCTCGTTGCTCCCGAGAAGGCGTTCTACTTCGCTTTTTTCGGGACGGACGCGATCGTTATCTTCCCGGATCGCGGCGGCGGGGTTTATCATCTCTATCAGTTTGCCGGCGATCCCGCCTATGGATATCTCCTCCTGTGAGGCGATATTTATCTCTTCTCCTATTGTCTTATCCGATTTTGCTATCTCTACGAATCCTCGCGCTGTATCCTTCACGAACACGAAATCCCGCATCGGGTGCAATGAGCCAAGGCGTATCTCTTTTTCTCCGGCCAGAAGCTGGGTTATCACCGTGGGAATGATCGCCCGCGCGGATTGACGCGGACCATATGTATTAAACGGCCTCACGATAGTAACCGGCAGTCCAAAACTTCTGTAAAACGATTCCGCAACGGCATCCGCCCCTATTTTAGTGGCCGAGTATGGGGATTGCGCCTGACGCGGATGTTTTTCATCTATCGGCGCGTAAAGCGCCGTGCCATAAGTCTCTGAGGTTGAAGTAACAAGAACTTTCCGGATCTTACGCTCCCGGGCGGCCTGAAGAACATTCAGTGTTCCTTTGATGTTAGTATCAACATACGTGTCGGGCGAATGATACGAATACGGAATGCCTATCAGCGCCGCAAGATGAAAGACAACATCAATACCCTCCATGGATCTTCTCACGCCGTTGGGGTCTCTTACGTCACCCGTAAAAATATCTATCTGCGCGAGTGTTTCCTCACTAAACGTATCAAGCCAGCCCCAGCTGTTGAACGAATTGTAATAACAAAACGCCCTCACTTCCGCGCCTTCATCAAGCAGGGCCTCAACGAGATGGCTGCCTATAAACCCATCGGCTCCTGTGACCAGAACTTTTTTATTCTTTAAATGCATTTTATTTCCTCACAAAAATCCTGTTCATCTTTTAAAGACCGGCCATACCACCGCACTGTTTTCTTGAGGCCTTCGTCAAAATTTGTTTTTGGACACCATCCAAGCTCCCGGACCTTTGACGAATCAAGCGCATACCTGAAATCATGTCCGGGCCTGTCTTCAACAAAACTGATAAAATCACGCGGCTTCCCGCATATATCAAGCACTTTTTCCGCTATATCAATATTTCGCTTCTCCACACCCGAACCCACGTTATAGATCTCTCCGACTTCTCCTTTTTCAAGAACCAGTGTTACGGCTTTAGCGCAATCGGCCACGTAAAGCCACTCACGCATGTTGAGGCCTCGCGCATAAACGGGTATTTCTTCACCCTTGAACGCTCTCGTCGCGGCCACGGGGATAAACTTTTCCGGAAACTGCCACGGTCCGTAATTATTGCACGGCCGCACGATGACCGCCGGGAAATCATACGTCCGGATATACGCCCGAACAAAACAATCGGCCGCCACCTTGCTTGCCGAGTAAGGCGAGTTCGGCAAAAGCGGCGAACCCTCGGTGAAAAAACCCTCTTTTATTTCCCCATATACCTCGTCAGTTGATATTTGAATATATTTTTTAACGCCTTTTTTTCTCGCAACATCCAGAAGGTTCAAGGTGCCTCTGACATTCACATCCCCGAACAAAACAGGCGTTTCAATAGAATTATCAACGTGCGTCTCCGCGGCAAAATGCACGACCGCGTCAATCTCGCCGCTGAACGCCGCCTCAAGCGCATCTCTATCGCGCACATCCGCTTTTATAAACCGGTAGCGTTTATCTTTCTCTACGCCCGCCAAGCGCCCGAGATCCGCGGCATAACTCAGAACATCAACATTGACAACGTTATAGTTTTCTCTTCCTTTTAGAAGATGCTTTATAAAATGAGATCCGATAAACCCCGCGCCGCCCGTAACCAGGATCGTTTCTCGCTTTTCGTCAAAATGCATTATCCGCCTCCGCTAATACAGGCCACCGGCCGTCTTTTTCCGACAATATGGGGTTCTTCACTGACCAATCAATGCCGATAGCAGGATCGTCCCACTTAATGCCCCGATCATTCTCCGGTGAATACACCGCGCCGCACTTGTAAATGACTTCCGTATTATCCTCAAGCGTGCAGAAACCGTGAGCAAATCCTTCAGGCACATACAGCATGCGCCTGTTTTCGGCGGAGAGTTCCGCTGAGACCCACTTGCCGTATGTCAAAGAGGCCTTTCTTATATCCACGGCCACATCAAAAATACGGCCCCGGATAACCCTTACGAGTTTCGTTTGCGCTGCCGGGGCTTTCTGGTAATGCAATCCTCTTACCACATCCTTGAAAGAAGAGCCGGAATGATTCTCCTGGACGAACGATTCCTTTATTCCATGTTCCGCGAAATCGTCGCGTTTATATATCTCCGCGAAAAATCCTCTTTCATCGGTAAAAACCGGCGGCTCTATCAGGATAACTTCAGGTATTGTCAGCTTCGTAAATTTAAACGCCATTTTTTATCTCCTATCTTGCCAACAAAAATACTAAATCCGAATTTCTAAACCCTAAACAAATCCTAATTTTTTAATGTCTTAAATCCTAAACCGGGACATTTCAAGCAAGTACTATATGAAAATGTTTTGAGATTTGGGATTTGTATCATTGTCATTTGTTTAGTATTTCGGATTTAGTATTTAGCATTTTATCGCTTTCTGCTTCGACCCTCGTTCATCACACAAAGTTCACGTGTATCGGCGGTTCGCCGACCGGTGTTTCAAGGGAACCGGCATCATTCTTAAGGTCCCACAAGAATTCGTTCACTTTATGCTGAAGGCATAGCGTGCCGCACATTGTCCGCGCGTCAAACTCCCTTGAGGTGATAAGATCCATTACACGCCGGTAACGATCACTCCGCCATATCTCTTTAAACGATCGCTCCGCTATGTTGCCAATGTGAAACCGGCTGTATTTCGCGTTGAACAGCATTCCGCACGGGGCGACAAGGCCGGAGCCGGAAAGCTGTAATATAAAAGGAGCTCCGTAACAACTCCGGTATTTCCGGTTGCCTTTACTCAATATTTTGGACCATTTGGCCTTCACCAGATATCGTTCCGTGGAACATGCTTCGGCCTCTTTCAGGATATCCGTTAAACCGAAATAACTCTCATAATTAACGCCGAGCGTTCCGTTCTCGTCATCACTGCAATGCTTTATTATAAAATAATCTACTCCCAATTCCTTGCCGAGTTTCACGAGCGGCATGATCTGATCGGCAAATGACGGCAAAAGCACCATCTGAAGACCGATCGTGACCGCAAGATCGTTCTTCCTTTTTATCTCCACGCTTTTCTTGATGGTCGCGCGCACCTTATCAAAACACGACTCATCACATCCCATTATCTCGGTGTAACGATGCTTCTCGGCAGCTGAGACGTTGAATCTCAGATATGTCAATGCGGGCAGTATCTCTTCCAGCCGGTCATCTTTTAACAAATAACCGTTCGTCCCCAGCGCCATGTCCAGGCCATTTTCTTTTCCCCGAAGTATCGCGTCATACAGGTGAGGCGAACACGTGCTCTCTCCGTCACTGACGAAACTCACGGCTTTAACGCCGATCTCCGCCGCATCGTCCAAAAATCTGAAGATCACGTCCTTTGTCATTTTCTTCTCGTCGTTAGCCTGCAATTGCCCGTAACAGTAACTGCACTTATATGTGCAGCGCCTTGTTAAAGCGCAGTCAATCGTAATGGGCGCTATTCTTTCTCCGTTTAACCATGCATTTACGCGATCCTTGTGCCATTTGAGTTTCTGGCCGTCAAGAATAAACCCTTTTTTTCCTCCGATAACACGCGCCTGAGTGTCCATTGTAATACTTCCTTTTTAAACCCGGATATAACCCGCGCTTTTGTCACATATCCATTCATCAACGATATCCCTGAAGGCCCTCGTCTCCCCGTAGGGATCATATACCTTGATCCCTGCAAGCTCCATCATCGTGACATCGTTCCGCCCGCAGCAATGCGAGATCCCGAGCGACTTGAAATAATCATTAGCTCCCGTGGCGATAAACTTTACGTTGAGGCGCTGAGCGGCAACATCGTTCCTTATTTGCTCAAAAGCCCTAAAGACCAGAAAATTCATTATTGAATACACGACCGGGATAAGACCGCTCATGCTCATCCCGGCAGCTATTCCGACGGTTCCCTGTTCCATGATACCGCAGTTGGTTATCCTTTTCGGAAACTCCTTTCGCATCAAATCAATGGCCCCGAAACCCATATCACACGCAAGCAAATGATAACGTTCATCCGAACGAAAATACGGCACTATGCTGTCTATGATCTCTCTTTTGTAATTAATCTGCGGCGTCATACGTTCTCCCCATGCCGAGCTCTTCATCATTTGGAACGCGAAAATGAAATTTCGGGACATTCTCCATGCACTTGAGGCCAAACCCCTTGACCGTATCGGCAATGATCACCTGCGGTTCATTTCCCGAAGAGATAATATTTTCCCGCATGCATTCGGCCAGACGGGCGGCGTCGTGCCCGGGGCACGTAACCGGGTTAAGTCCAAAACCCCGCAATCTTGAGATCAGGTCATCTTCACTCCTATCCAGAACATTAGAAGTAAAATCCATCGCCTGGAGACGATTACGGTCTATCACTATCATGAGGTTATTTATCTCATGTTTTACGGCGAACTGCAAAGCCTCCCATGTTGAACCCTCTTGTAATTCGCCGTCGCCCGTCACACAGAACACTCGGTGTGACTGTCTCCGCAGGCGAGCGCCGAAAGCGACGCCGACGGCGATCGGCAGACCGTGTCCAAGCGCGCCGCAGCCCGCCTCAATGCCGTATTCCGGCTTTCGTTCAAGACATCCGGGAAGACCGCTCCCGGGTGTAAAAAATGCCGTCCATTCCGCCCTCGGAATGATGCCTTTATCCGCAAGGATCGCATAAAGAGAGTAACAGCCGTGCGCCTTTGAAAAGATCAGCCTGTCGCGCTCCTCCCACAATGGATGTTCCGGCTTATAGGACATGACACCGTAATACATCGCAACGAGTATATCAACACATGACAGCGAAGGCGCAATATGGCCGGCGTCATTCCGCATGGGGATCTCAATGGCCTCTCCCCTTATACGGTCGGCTTTACTTCTCAAGAACTCCGCCGTGTTTATCTGTTGTGTCCCGCGTATCATATAAAATTCACGTGTTTAGAAGGATTACGTAATTCCCAGAGATATCTGTTCACTTCATCCATCCTGCAATTTATTCTGCATTTTGCGGTATCAAGCTCATTCTCAACCCACCGTAAAGAGCGCCGGCGCTTCTCACCTTCCCAGATCTCTCTAAACGTATTCTCATAAATATTCCCATACAAGAACCTCTCATCGCCAAGATACACG
>JBDRNI010000074.1:0-12810 GCA_043811335.1 Candidatus Omnitrophota bacterium
GCGGCGCGAAACAACATCACTCGGTAAAACCGACGGAATACTGGCGTTTATCGACGATAATGAACAATTGCTGACGGAAATTCTGGGGCCGGGCGCGAAAGAGGATAAGCTCATACGGCTATCGGTTGAGTCGCTTGAAGCGGCCGGCGCTGAGAACGTGAAAGATTTTATTGCGGCTATTCAGGCATCGGCGCGCGGTCATGTGGAACTCTTCTCAACGGAAACCGTCGGAGAGGTATCCGGCGCCGTGTACAAGAAATACGGTATCATGAAAGAAGCGCTTCCCGAGGGGTTTGTCCGGACGCGGTCCAGTGTGATAACCGTGATGCCCGTGTTCAAGGAAGATGTTTTCGCTACCGGCGGCAACAAAGAGACCAAAAACTGGAATATCGGCGACATGGAACCGAAACAAACCATCCTATCACCGGTCGGCCTCAATTACGATAAAGCGGGTATAGCGCGAAGCGTATTTCTCGGCCTAAGGTTATCCGTGATCGCCGGTAACAAGGAATATGACGAGAATAGCGCGTTTGTCGCTTATACGCTTGCCCAGTATGTGGATCTTTGCCGTTCGCAGGGCGCGGATATCCGTTATTTTGATCTCACGGCGCAAGATCTCGTCAACATCGCCCGCGGCGACATAAGTGAAATGGTGCAGTCGCTAAACAAGCTGATCCGGCTCCTGCCGATCATGCCGCTCAACGCGGAAGAGTTGCGCACAATATACGAACGCGCCAGAACAACCCTAACCCGCGCGTAAGTGCATAGTGCATAGAGCATAGGAAGTAGGGCACCTTTTAAGGTGCCCTACTTCTTCTACCAACAACTGTCATTCCCGCGCAAGTGTTTTCGGGGGACATGTCATTTGGGGACACCCCTGAGCATGGAAATCGGCCGTTTTTCATCGTTTTTTGCGTTTCGCATTGTCGGGGACATATCTTTCGGGAGCACTCCAGGGGTGTCCCCAAAAGGCATGTCCCCCAATCCCTCCGGGCGGGAATCCAGAATGGATAAGTTTCTCTATCATTTCCGTCCCGGAACGGAACAGTCTCATCGTACGGGCGAAAAATATTTCGCCCTATAGATCAAGGGCGAATGATTATTCGCCCCTACGAATTTTATTCTTCCACTGCTCTTTGACCTTTCTTCCGTGTATACTTGCGTTGAAATGCGAAGAAGAATTGCTAACTTTATAATACTGCTTCTTTCCATACTCATCGTCGGTGAGTTCTCTTATATTTTTTCGCAGCGCAACAGAAAAGAAGGCCTGTATATTCACGTAAATAAGGCGCGTGAATATATGGAAGAAGAAAAATATGAGAAAGCCATCCCCCTCTTGCGTAAGGCCTTTGAAAAAGCGCCGCGCTCGAAAGATATAAAAGACAACCTTATTTATGGATACGTGCAATACGCGAGATTCCTCAGCGAAAAAGACGACACGGACGCAGCTATAGAGAACCTTCAGTCGGCCTACGCGATTGACGAAGAACAACCCGCAGTTGTTCATGACCTGGCATATTTCTACTGCAAAAAAGCTATCCAAAACTCCGATCAGAATAAACCGGGTGCCGTGCGCGCTTATCTACAGGATGCCACGCATCTTGCCGTGAAGTCACGAAGGATCCGTTCAAGCATTTCTAATTATCTTTTTAACGAAGCGATAGAGTCCTATAACAAGGGCGGCAAGGAAACAGTTCTTGTTTGCCTGAACATGTCGTATCTGTTAAAAAAGCGGTTCGAAACGCTGGACTTTCTCGCGCAGTGCTATTACAGGTGGTCCGACCTGGAAATGGCTCTTTTCTACTGGGAAAAAGCTCTAAAACTGGCGCAGGCAAAGAGACAACCGCCGGAAAAGGAAATTACCGAGCTCAGGGAAAAAATAGAAAAAGTAAAAAAAGAAATGCCCGTTAAGGAAAAGATGAAACGTATTGAGACGGAGCATTTTAACGTGCGGCTTCACCGGGATTACAAGATGAACGTTGCGGTGTTAAGGGGTATTCTCGGCAAAATATATAACCGGGTAGGGGAAGACCTTGATTTTTATCCGCCGCCGGATACACCGATGATCTTTTATGACGAAAAAGATTTTCGCGAGATCTTTAAGCAAAGAGGCATCGTTCGCGCTTTTTACGACGGCAGCATACGTATAGTGTTTACCACCAGTTTTGATAACCCGTCTTTTGCGTCTGTTGCGGCTCATGAATACACGCATGCCGTTATTTCAATGCTCACGGACAACAAGTGTCCCGTCTGGCTGCATGAGGGAATATCGGTTTATGAACAGCAGCGTTACGCGCCGATAGTTTTAAAAAACCTCAGACGCGCGGTTAAAAAAGACAAAAAATTATCCATAGAAGAAATGGAAAAAGGATTTAAAGATCCGGCCGATGAAATCGAACTCACGATGAGTTATGAAAGCGCTTATACCGCGGTCTCGTTCATTCTGGATACGTGGGGATGGTCAGGCGTAAGGAGGATACTCCGGCGCATAAAGAACGGACAGCATTTCGCGAATGCCATAGACGAAGAATTTTATCTATCCGTGAAAGTGTTTGAGGACATGTGGAACGATTATCTCAGACAGAAGTTCAGTAACGCATGAACTGCAAAAGGTGGATCGTAAAAACACACGTGCCGATAACGACACGGAACGCGCGCAATAACTGATCGGTGGAAAAAAGGACCTTCGAGCGCAGCATTTTATAGATCCCCTCTACAACGAGAAAGATCCCCGCCAGAAAGGCAAGCCAGTCAATCGTGACCTCCGCGAAGGGCGAATCAAATATACCGCAGGTTGCGACCCATGCGGCCGTGATAAGGATCGCGAGAGCGACTATCGTCAGAGATATTCTGCCCATGGCGTAAATCTATCATATTTCGTGGGTTAAGACAACTTTTTCGTCGTGAAGCATGAGAGCATTGTGTTAGGGTTTAAAAAAGTAAGATGTGTTTAGTTGTATGTTGTCCTCGGGAGGAATAAACTATCTATAGAGGAGTTACTATGAGTACAATAATTAAACGCCGAAAACAGGCCGCAGCCGTGCTTTGTCTGGTTGCGTTTGTCTCCGTGTTCGTTCTTGGAGATGCCCGGGCTGTTGTGTCTGCGCAGACGGCCGCGGGATATCCCGCAGACGCGCCGGCGCGGTTTTCACACCTTGACGTGGAGACGTTCACCCTGCCGCCGCATCTCGGAAGCGTCAAGTTTTCCGGAAAGGGCTCCTCCGGCCGGATAGTTATTCATATACAGGACGCGCATGCCGATTATTACGCTCAGCAGAAGATATCAGGAATTATAGATTACCTCAATAAAGAATACGGCATCCGAATGGTCAACCTTGAAGGCGGCACCGGCGATTATGATCTCGCTATCTTTACATCAATATCGGGAGACGCTATCCGCCGTGAAGTTGCGGATTATTTTGTTAAAACGGGTGAAATAAACGGCGCGGAATTTTACGCGATAAACAATCCCGACAGGGTGGTGTTGTGGGGTGTTGAGAACAAGGAACTGTATCTGGCTAACCTCAAGGTATACCGCGATTCCCTGAAATATAAAACAGAAGTAGACGGATATCTGGCCGAACTCACGCATGTTCTTGATAATCTCAAACGTCATATATACACGCCGGAGTTGCTGCGCATGGACGCCGGGTATAACGCGTATAAAGGCGGGAACATGGATTTTCGGGAGTATCTGGAGTTTTTGATCAAAGAGGCGAAAGACAGCGCCGTTCTTATAAGAAATTATCCGAATATATATCTGCTTTCCCAGGCGATGGCCCTGGAGGATAAAGTGGATTTCAAAAAAGCCAACATGGAAAGAAATACCCTCGTAGACGATCTGAAAAAACAGCTTTCCAAGAAAGAGCTGCGTGATCTTGTTGAGAAAAGCGTCAATTTCAAGACGAAGAAAATATCAAGAAAAGTTTTTTATGATTATCTCCTGAAAAAAGCGGGCGAGCTGAACCTTGATGTTACGCGTTTTCCCGCCCTTTCAAACTATATCGTTTACGTCACCATTTACGAATCCGTTGACCGCGGCCGGGTGATGAGCGAGCTTGACAGTTTTGAAGCGGCGATAAAAGAGCCGATGTATCGTAACGCGACCCAGCGGAAGCTTAACGCGCTTTCGCGTCATCTGGCTCTCATGAAGAACATATTTGAGATATCCCTTACAAAATCCGATTATAAATATTACCTTGCGAACGAGAACGCGTTTGACGTGAATAATTTTACAGCATTCATTGCTGCAGAAGCTCCGGCATATAGAATGGAAGTCCGGCTGTCCTCAACCATTTCAAAAATAGACGAGTATCGCAGAGAGATCGTGAAATTCTACAAGTATTCTTTTGAGAGAGACGATGCCTTCATGCGGAACATGCGTTTTACCCGGACACCGGGGGGCAGTGAGGACGCTATTCTCATGACGGGAGGGTTTCATACCGAAAATCTGTGCGAGAAGCTTAATGCGGAAGGCATATCGTATGTATCCATAATGCCGAAATTCATTGATGAGAAAGGTTACGAAAACCCATATTTTGATCTGCTTGCCGGACAGACAGCCGATGTTCAGCGCATGCTGACCTCGGCTCTCGCGAAGGCGTCAACCATGCAGATCGCGAGCATGCTGACAACGCTCGGTGAAGCCGTATGGGGCAGAGCGAACATTGACGCGTTTTACGCATCGGTGTATATCCGGGAACAGCTGGTAAAGAATAAAGATCTGAGGATCGCCCTCTTAGATGATGCCGGGGTGTCGATAACCATGCCCGACGGAGAACCCATGATATTCGGCGAGGGCAACGCTGCGCCCGAGACGATGACGGTAAAGGCTCTCATGGACGCCGTCCATCAGCGTGAAATAGACGCGCAGATGGAACGCCTGGCGGAGGATCGTTTTGAGGATATGGTAGAGGCGGAAACGATCGTGTCCGAGATGGAAGAATTCCTGAAGTCCATCGGCGCGAACAAAAAAACACTGGAACGTGTTAGGGCTTTAACGGAGAATAACGCGGCGGGCAGAGCGCTGATAAGATTTGTCAGCGGCGTTACCTTCAGGGGACACGCGGGGGGAGAAGGCATACGCATCAACAGTATTTTTAAAGAAGACGCGAAAGCATTAAGAGGTGTTATCGCGCATGAGATCATGGCCGGGCTTTTTGGCGATCATTTTCTGGCGCAGAATGTTGAACAGGCGTTTCTGGAAGGGCGCGCCGGCGAAAATATCCTGACGGCCGCGGCGCCGCTGACCGCGGCGATCTGGGAAATGACACCGGCCGAACGGCTCAAGGCTTCAAGGGATTATATTGCGGGTGCGAACTCTCTGGACGCGTTGGAGCGTTCCGCGGGCGATGATGTGGCCGAAACCCTGACGCGCATGATCGCGAGAACGCCGGAAAACCGGCGTCTGGCCCTGCTTGAAAACATCTTGGCAGGGTTTAATAGGCTTCCGTCACTGCTGCGAGTGAAGCTTGTGGATTTCATTCTGGAGGGCAGATACCCGGGATACGGGTTTGAGGACATACGTAAAAATAATCCTTCCTTTTTCAGCGGACTGAGAGGTGAGGTCATTGACATGATGCTCGCTCGCGGGGCTGACCCCGAACAGCTTATAGGTCTTCTTGACGCGGAGACGGTCGTGAGAGTCATGGACGGCATGGAAGATCCCGAGAGCAAGATATTGCTGCTTTTAATGGTTTCTCCGGAACAGAGAATTAGCTTGTTTAAAACTATAGGGCAGCAGAAACGTGTTCTGGCGGAGAGGGACGAAGCCAAAACCGAGTTGGGATCCGGGATACTTAAAGGGATGGTAAACGAAAACGGAGAACTGAACAGAGACGTGGTAGATCTCCTGACCGGAAGGCAGGAGCAATTGGAGAAAGCCGCGGCAGGAACAGCCGTGACCTCTGCCGCGAGAGAAGCGATCGTAGGGCAGAGATGGCTGCTTGAAAATAACCCAAGCCGGCTGCTGGTCAATATACTTTTGCGCAGCGATGGTAAGCGGGAAAGTTATTTATGGGGAAAACTGTCCGTTGATGCGCTCAACCGGGACGTTATACGGGAGAGATTCAGACAGGACGCCCGGGTGCGTGAACAGCTTGAAGGATTATATGCGCCGGCCTTTGCGTTTGATAATTTTCTCGGGCAGGTCATGACCGCCGAAGCGGAAATTACATCGGAAACCCTGCCGGCGATGCAGTCAAAAGAATTCCTGCGGGGACTTCTTGTGAGGGGGTGGGCCGCTGAAGAAGGCGTGTCAATAACGGATGAAGAAGTTGACAAGATATCCGGCGAGCTGCGTGATGAGACAATAAAAGGACTGGGAAATGTGCTGGCCCCGCCGGAGGCGCCGCATAAAACCCTGATCAGGACATTATATTATCTGCGCGCGGTTGAAGGTTCCGCCGAAATAATCGATACCATCGTGAGTTATCTGGACGAGCGCGGTGTTCGGGATCTTGAAGCGAATTATTTTGTAAGGCTTGCAACGGCAGTAATAAGCAGCTTTAAAGAGAATCTGGAAATGATCGAGAATACGCCGAATGCGCGCCCCGTATTCAGCGAAAAAAGCTCTGCCTCTGATGAAGCGTACAGGGCTGCGGTAAGCGCTGTCACCGAAGGTTTTCTCACGACAGTTCCGGGTGCGCGAGGGGTATCTTTTGAGATGTGTAAACAGGCGATGTATGTCGTGATGAACGTGTTGG
Organism: Candidatus Omnitrophota bacterium; assembly: GCA_043811335.1. Taxonomy (GTDB): domain Bacteria; phylum Omnitrophota; class Gorgyraeia; order Tantalellales; family Tantalellaceae; genus CAZGOZ01. The sequence goes on from JBDRNI010000074.1 coordinate 6,705, forward strand.
CTTTCCCGCAGGCCAGGGGTGTGGGAAGGCGCACGGGATGGCGGGCCGCGGTAGATACGGTCACGCCGGAAAGAGTTCCCGGGGTTTTCGCGGGTATTGTCGCGAGACAAGCCGGCGCGATGCTTCCCGCGAGCGTTGCCGCGCTCATGGGTAACGTAAAATTACCGGACGGCACTGTCCTCACGGGCGGGTTCACGATAAACGAGGCCGCTGATTTTATTGAAGTTACCCACGAACGCATGGAGAAGCCGATAAGAATATATAAGTCCGATGTTCCTGCTGGCATTGACATGACCGGTGCCGGGATGGCCGGGGTGTTGAGATCGCTTCTGTTGAATGAGACCGGCTATCTGAAGTGGCGCGGCACGTTAACTCTTAATGAGAGAGAAAAGATATTCTGGCTTATCAATTTAATGGGCGCCGTTGATAGGGTCGTGCCGCTGGGTGATAACAAAGATTTTCTGGGTATCTATGACGTCAAAAATGGCGATGGTATAATTTATCTCAACAAGGATCTTATACTCAACCCACTGTCGCTTCTTCATGAACTCGGCGAAGGATTCGTGGAACTTCCGGAAGAGTATCCCGCGCTCACGAGGCACACGTACATGCGCGGCGCCGGTAAAGACGCGAGAACGGCTTATGATCTTCTCGCGAAAGAGATGACATTGGAAACCCTGAACACGCTCACCGCGGAAGAGTTTATTACTGCTCTTGACAGAAAGATGCGAGAGTTGGACATGCGCCTGTTAACCGACAGCGAGAAAGCGCTGATAGAGTATAACTTCACTCAGCAGGCGGAACGCGACGAAGTAGTAGACATGGGCGCCGGGAGCCTTCTTTTCGGTTTGCAGGACAATCTTGATCCTGCCCTGAACATCGCTTTCACTCAAGAGGTACGCGGCATTATTGACGAGTTAAGGAGAGACAGTCTCAACTTCATTCTTATTCCGGCTGTCAATCTGCAAACAGCAAGCGCGCAGGCAACGCTGGGGACAGAAACGGCAAGAAAATTCAGAAGAGCGGGCGTTGATACGCGCGTTTCGCATTATAGCCTAGATCTTGAGGATCAGCTCAAGAAGATCATTGATGAAGCATCCATGGACATAAATCGGGGATTTTTCCCGGAGATATTCGTCTATTGTCTCACGGAAGCCGACAGGGCCGTTGCGGAAAGATACCGGACGGAATATCCCGGCCTGGTAGCGATCGGAAACGATGTATCGGAAGACATGAATGCGGAAGATATCCAGGTTGAAGAAGTAAAAGTAATTGCCGTGGCCAGTGAGATATTGAACGATAAACGGTTGAGTGAAGATTTTGACATGACGGCGGCGGATCTCGCGGAAACGCGCAGGGAAATGCTTGAGCGTTTTACAATGTTGGGTCTTATTGATATCGGCCGGGATCTTCAAGGCATGACCGCCGAAGGCCTCGCGGATGTCATGCGCGGGATATATAACGGTGAAATACTTCTCAAGATAACCCGCGTTAACTGGCAGGAAATAAAAGACTGGTCCGACGCGCAAGCCCAGATCGAGCGCTCGTTGTAAATTCCATCCCGGGGACATGTCTTTTGGGGACACCCCTCAGCACGAAAATCACCCGTTTTTCCACTTTTTTTGTTATCACCAATTTTCCGGCCCGGGACCGTTCCCGCCCCGGGCCGGAAAAAGGCCGGAAAGCATGGCCGTTCCCGGGACGGAACAGCCTCTTTTGTCATTCCCGCGCAAGCGGGAATCCATTCTGGATCCCCATTGTCATGGGGATGACAGATCTTCCGTTTGCCCCTGCCCCTCTCTTAACGTATAATTAAAACTATGGAATACAGAAAAATCGGTAGATCTAACCTTGAGGTCTCGGCCGTGTGTCTCGGCTCCTGGGTGTTCGGCGGGGATTGCTGGGGGGAGGTTGACGATGCGCGATCCGAGCGTGTTGTCCGCGAGGCCGTTGAAAAGGGAATCAATTTTATTGATACCGCGCCGGTTTACGGCGACGGCCATGCCGAACGTATTATAGGCCGCGCTTTACATGGCATATCCGATAAGGTCATAATCGCCACGAAATGCGGCCTTGAAGGAAAAGGTGCCTCCATAAAACATAATCTCTCGGCCGCTTTTATAAAAGAAGAGGTTGAAAACTCCTTAAAACGTCTCGGTGTGGATGTAATAGACCTTTATCAGTGCCACTGGCCGGATCCGAACACGCCTTTAGAAGAAACCTTTTCAACATTAAAAGGCCTTATTGAAGAAGGCAAGATACGGCATATCGGTGTGTCTAATTTTGACCGCACGCTTCTGGAACGCGCATCATCGCTCGCGCCGATCATAAGCGACCAGATGCAGTATTCTCTCCTGGACCGGGGAATAGAAAGAGACCTTATTCCTTTCTGCGAGGCGAATGGGATATCCGTGCTTTCTTACGGTCCGCTGGCTGGAGGCATATTGACGGGAAAATATAAAAAACCCCCGAATTTCCCGAAAGGCGACGCGAGGTCGTTCTTTTACAAGTATTATCGTGAACCGGCCTGGACGAAGGCCATGGAGCTTGTTGATATTCTCGGAGAAATAGCTGAAAAACGGCATGTGCCGATAGCGGATATAGCTATCAGCTGGGTGCTCAGTTGCCCCGAGGTCGCGAGCTGTATCGTGGGGTGCAGAACGCCGCAACAGCTGGACGAGAACATCAGGGCTGCCGGGATCCGCCTGAAAGAAGAAGAACTTGCGAAGATCCGAGGGTAACGCGAAATTTAGTGGCGTTAACAACCAAAGGGGGTATGTATAATGAGGAAAATTCTAGCGGGCTTGATCATCATTGCGAGTGTTGTTATAGTAGTTTCGTTTTTCATGCCGTGGGCCAGAGTAAGCGTTTCCGCGGTAGGGGTTTCAAAGGAATTGACCGATGCCGCCGAGGGGAAACTTAAAGATACGCCGATAGCCGGAAAACTGATCGGCAAGCTTAAGGCAGCAACAGGCGCTATAAGTGAGATCGGTGACATAGCTGTAAGATCAACAGTATACGGCTATAAAATACCGGAAATGGCTAACAGCAAAACCTCAAAGGTAGCGCTTGCCGCCGTGCAGATAATCTCCAGAGAGAAAGAGGGCCTGGATAAAAAAAGCTATCTTGTCTATCTTTTTCCGACACTCGGGATCATCTGCGGAATGCTTGCTCTTATCGGCTTTAAAAGTAAGATCTATATCGCTATCATGCTTGTTATAAGCGGTATAGTCGGTATAGGCGGGTTCTACAATCTGTCTACCGCAAAACTCGTAAACACGACCGCAACAGTAGACATAATGAACGGCCTCTGGAACACGATATACGCATTTCTAGTTATCTTTACAATGGGAATACTCTGGCTGATAGGCGGCAAAAAAGAATAAACTATATTCGGCCGGTTCGTATCACCGAGGCATAGTATTTCGCTGAGTTTCTGACAGTGCGTTTCTGCGTATGAAAATCCACCGCTATTAACCCGAAACGCTTGGTGTATCCTTCGCCCCATTCAAAATTATCCAGAAGCGCCCAGTGGATGTATCCCTTCACCGGCGCGCCTTCTCCTATCGTTCGTAGAAGCTGCGAGAGATGGTCTCTTAGGAACTTTTGGCGCAGAGGATCGTCTTTTGTAGCGATACCGTTTTCAGTGATAATAATGGGAAGGCGATACCGGGCATGGATTTTTACGGATTCATAGAGTCCTTCGGGGTATATTTCCCATCCCATGTCCGTTATCTTGCCCGATGCGGGGTGATGCGAAAGGGAACAGACATTTCCGAACGGGTTTTTTATGAAGTTTTTTTCATGACGGATAAACTGCCGAAAATAATAATTCAGCCCGATAAAATCCAGAGCGTTCTTAACCGGGAGTTTTTCTTTGCGAAGACCGGGGAGGCATATACGGCCTTTCAATGCGGAATTAAAGAAACCGTGGTTATGGAATTTGTCGCGCCAATGCGTGCTTAACAGGTCAAGAGGGGAATACCGCACGCATGGATGGAACGCGGTTACCGCTTTTGCGATGCCGATTTTAGGGCGCTTTGCGCCGGGCGTGCGCGCGGCGGCTTCGTTCATGCGGCAATACGCTTCAACATGGCCTTTTAGCATGTTTTTTATCACGATAAGGGCTTCTTTAAAATTTTTTCCGCCCGGAGGCCATTGTTCATGAAAATATCCCAGTATCGCCAGTATATGCGGTTCATTGATCGTTATCCAGTATCGCGTATTCCGGCCGAGTTCGCTGACGGCCTTTGAGGCAAACCGCGCGAAAAGTTCGGCGGATGTGTCGTTTAGCCAACCCCCTTTGCGCGCGAACCATGCCGGAACGGTAAAATGGTTCAGTGTTACGATCGGCTCAATACCCAGCCGGATCAGCTCGTTTATAACCGTCCTGTAGTGGTCCCATTCATTGTCATCCCATGCTCCTTCAATTTTTTCAAGGCGGCTCCATTCTATTCCCATCCGATGCGCGTTGTGTCCCAGTTGTTTAGCAAGCCCGAAATCCTCCCTGAACCTGTGATAATGATCGCATGCCTTTCCGGAGGGTGCGGTCCGGTCGGCTGTTTCCCACGCCCACCAGTCATTGAAACGGTTATCACCCTCAACCTGATGGGGGGAAGTAGCGGCGCCCCACAGAAAACCGGGAGGAAAGCTGTTGTCGGAGCTTCTCATATACCTGGATTATACCTTACAGTAGGTGAAAAGTGAAAGGTCTGACCGTTCCGGCCCTGACCGTTCCGGCCCTGACCGTTCCGGCCCGGGACCGTTCCGGCCCGGGACCGTTCCGGTCCCGGGCCGGAAACGAGAAGGCCGGAAATGGGAGTACCTGCCGTTTATTATAACAAAAAATAAAAAATATATTGACAAATAATCAAGAATATGTTTAAAATCAAAGGCGGGTGAGGGTAGGGATTGTCACCCGCCTTTGCTTGCGTAAACCCGAAAGGGTTACGTGTAACGTTGACCACACTATTTTATCAGATATTATCAGGTTGTCAAGAAAGTTTTTAAAAGCATGGAAGGGAGAAAGGACGGGACATGTTGATACGAAATTTAGGTGTTTTTTTGATATTAGTATTGTGTATTTTTCTGGTTTTTAGCCGCCTGCAGGCCCGCGGAGACGCGGCCGGGGGTATGCCGTTAGAAAGCGGACCGCCCGTGGTTAATTTCACGGAGGGCGTTGAACCGGGGGAACGCCGTCTTGTTGAAATGTATGTTCCCGATGTGATGGAAGGGAATATTCCGGTCATAGAAGTTCAAAGAATGGCAATAGAATACGCTGAGGTAAGCCCGGAAAAGATCAAAGGATGGCGTGAAAGAGCAAAGTGGAAGGCCCTGATGCCGAAGATATCAATGGGTTTTTCGGAAGCAAACAACGATAATGTGGAAATATATAAAAGCGCTACAAGCTCGTATATCGTGTCAGGCCCGCGTGAGGTCAATAAGGACTGGGATATGAGCATTACATGGGACCTTTCAGAGATCATCTGGAGCGGTGACCAAACAACCATAGATGTAAGGAGCAAGCTCATGGTGCAGCTGAGGGACGATATACTAAAGGAAGTCACCTGGCTGTATTTTGAAAGAAAACGGCTTCTGAGTGAGATGCAGGACGCAAACAACATGGAAGAAAGCCCCGACCCCACCCGCCAGATCAGAGTAGAGGAACTAACTGCCTACATAGACGCCCTAACCGGCGCCGCATTTTCCGAAGCGCTTCGCTCCGAACGCCACGAAGAATTGCCTGGTGGCCCTGCTCGCGGGGACCCTTCGACTTCGCTCAGGGCAGGCGGTCAATTTCCCCAGCGAGGAAATTGACCTCTGAAATTTCTCTCGCTCTCCCTCAGGCCTTCGGCCTTCGGAAACCTTGCCCGCTCGGGAAATTTAAGCCCCGCGAGCAGGGCCCCCAGTCAATTCTAAGCACCGTTTGTATTTGTAACGGATGTGTCCCGTAGGGGCGAGTTCCAAACCCGCCCTTCGATCCGTCTGTTATTCCCGCGCAAGCGGGAATCCATTCTGGATCAAGCGAGCAAGTAGGGCACCTTTAGCAGGCTGACCGAGAATAGCCACAACAGGGTTAAATTTGGTATAATATAGCTAACCAAGG
>JBDRNI010000075.1:0-9573 GCA_043811335.1 Candidatus Omnitrophota bacterium
ACTCTGCGTAAACTTTTATCCCAAGCCTGCGCAAGCTTTCAACGCTAAATTTATCTGGTTCATAAGCATACATTTTTAGATTCAACCCTAAAAACATGGCTGTTTGAAAGGTAGCCCCACCTCCTGGGCCAATGTCGCAAAAGGAATCTCCTAAACCAAATGATCTAAAAGTTTTCAAAAGCATCCACTGTGATAAAGCCCGTGAGGAGACAAAATATTTAGACGCAAGTGGACAAGCTACGTCTCTATGAGGACTGCCCTTTGAACGGTATGTTCTTTCATAAAACTCTTTCATGATATTCCAAGACCTTTCAGGAAAAGTAGCACCGATATGACAATTATTGCATACAGCAATCTGCAAATTTTGAAGTTCTGATGCATTTGAATAAGAATCGTTAAAGTAGGGCACCACTTTTTTAAACGCTCCTCCACAAATTGAGCAAATCTTCAACTTAAAGCCCTCCTCATTTCTTCTTCCGTGGATAGAACCAATCTTTTGCTCTATTAATTAATGGAATACTCATGATAAACTTTTCTTCTTCTTCACTATTGAAAGGTTTTCAAGACCTATATATATATCGTTTTCCAACCTGGCAAAAATCAACCAGGTTGCAATTTGGTGGCAATTTGGTGTTATGTGCGGGGGTGGGGGAGTTTGGACTTTATCTCTTCTAGGGTTTGTTTGTCTAGGTTTTTGCGTTCTAATAATGCTATTAGGGATGCGGCTTCGTCGGAGCGTTTTGTTTTTTCATCTGCGAGAGCGCGGCGTAGTTCGCTTAATTTTGCGGCTACGGATTTTAGTTCGTCTCTTTTTCGTAACCGGAGATCTCTTGAATAGTCTCCTTGGATAAGTGAATCTATATACGTGCCTATTCTGTATATCGGTCCGGCTATCCTGTGCGAAAGGAACATGCCGATTACCGCAAAGATCGGCGTGATGAGAAGTATCCTGAAAAGAAGGGTCATGTTCGCGGCATGAAAAATATATACCAGACGGCCCGCGGGATACACGTTCGCGAGTTTTTCTCCGAGAATGACCCACGTGGTGTAATAAACCGTGTAGCCGCCTATCGCCGCGCCCGCATACAGAAAAAGAAGAATATACGCGATATACTTCAGCTGAAACTTACCCGAGATAAAATATCTTTTTCTCTTTCTATTCATTAAGATCGTCCCCCTTTAACGGAATCAGAGTTATGTATTTCTATACGGTATTTTTTCTTTATCAAACTTTTTCCACATCACAACGTCTCTTTTTATTTTAAGGGAAAGCTGTTTCCCCTTTCTGGAAGATATCGTGTTATCTACTTTCTCCAGCGACATGTATCTTGTCGGCTGTCCCTGGACATCCATTATAAGATCATTCTTTTTTATCCTGGCTTTTTCCGCAAGCCCGCCGGGGATCACCTTTTCAACGATCAATCCTTCCATTTCCGCAAACCCCAAACCGGCTCCGATAAGAGCGCTGTATTTCCCGGATGCGTTGTCCAGGTTCAGCTTTACAGAACGGATAATGGCCACTTTTATGTCCATGACGCCGGGATCAAGCAATCTTTTTATGACTTCTTCGGGCTGCATGTAACTCACGGACCTGCTCCATACAGAGGCAAGTATATCCCCTCTCTTGATCCCGGCTGCAGCTGCCGGTGAGAGCGGAACTATTCCTGATACCGAGATGCCCTCCTTATCCGCGCCGAGAACGATCCCAAGGTTTTCTTTTAACTTGGCCGCTTCATTTATTTTTTCCGTGGGGGCGGTGGAAACGGTTGACTCACGATTCCATTCTTTCCCCTCATTGCGCCGCCGTATGTGGTCAAGTTTCAGGCGCCTCGAGGCCTGCTGAAGATATGTGCCGGTATAATTAAACCCGTCACGCGCTTTTTTATAATTCGGGTTTACTTCCAGCGCCTTCACGTAATAATAATGAGCTTTCTCATAGCTGCCCTTGTCTCTGTAAAGATCCGCGAAACTGGTAAGGTTCTGTTCTTTCAGGTCAAATATGATATTTTTTGTATCCGTTCTCATTATCTGTTTCTCGCCCTCCATCCCGGAAAGGACGATCCTGTCGTTATGTTCTTCCACCACGACGCCTTTACGGCGCTCACCGTCTTGCATGATAACAGTATCCGCAAGGCAGGCAGAACATATCATGCACATGAGGGCTATAGTGACAATCACGAATATAGGTTTTATTGATCTCATTTTTTTTAGACCTAACGCTCAATAAAGCAACAACTTACCACATTAGTTTACCTTTATTCACTTCCCGATGCAAGCTGGGCGGACACGGGCCGCGAACGGCGCAGCATCTTCTCCACAGCCAAAAGAAGCCCCAGCATGAAAACACAGAACCACACGAAGATATCGCCGTTCTGCGTGTAACAGGTGCGACCGGCATACATGCGTACGTCCTCAGTGGCGAATCCTTCCACAAAAATATCCTTTTCGCCGGATCTCACGCCGGGAAGGATCCTTCCCGTGGGTTCCACGAAACAAGAAATACCGGTATTGGCAGCCCGGATGACGGGCACCTTGTTCTCCACGGCCCTGAATACCGATGCCATGAGGTGCTGCTTGGCGGCGGCCGTCTCGCCGAACCATGCGTCATTGGTGATATTAACCAGAAAATCGGCCCCCGCGCGCGTAAACTCCCTGGCGACATAGGGAAACACGTCTTCAAAACATATAAGCACTCCGAATTTATAAAAATCTATCTGGCGCGTCTTTGCCCCGTCTTCGGTCACCGCAGACCTTAAGACCTTTAAAGGGAAAAGCGTATATTCATTTCCGCTCTCAAAATCCCCGATCGGCTTATCTATGTATTTTCTTAGAAACGCTAATTTTTTTTCAAAAGGCACGTATTCCCCGAAAGGGACAAGATGGGTTTTACGATAGACGCTTTCAAGATCTCCTTTACGGCTAAACAGCACGGCGCCGTTATAATATGTTCCGTCGTCGCCATAAACAACCCCGGCCATGATAGGCGTGTCTGTCTCGAAAGCAAGTTCGGCGATGTCGCACGCAGCGGGATCGTCGTTTTTAACAAGATACGGATAAGCGGTCTCGGGCCATATTATCATGTCGGGATCGTTTTCAACCGCGAGGCGTGTCATGGCCTCGTATTTTTCCACTATCTCTTCCGCAAAAACCATGTCCCATTTATGCTGCTGGGGAATATTCCCCTGCACGACGCTTATCCGCGCGCTGCCGCGCACATGCCGCTCGTTCACCCGATACACGCCATAAACCGTCGTCATTATCAGAAAAACCAGCGCAACCGCCAGATATGCTTTTCTTCTTGCTGAACGGATACAGAGACCGAACATGGCCGCATTGACAGCAACTATCAGAAAAGAAACCCCGTATGCGCCCGTTATATCGGCGACCTGAATAAGATAAATATCTTTATACTGCGAATATCCCAGAAGAGCCCATGGAAACCCCGTAAAGAGATGGCTGCGCAGATACTCAAGCGCCACCCAGCCGAAAGGAAGGATCAGAAGGTCCATTGATTTTTTCAGGACATGCCATGAAAAAAGCCCGAAAATCCCGTAAAAAAGGGCGAGAATGAGAACAAGCGCGATCATTCCGGGACGAGACACGTTTACAAGCCAGTAAAGAACACATCCAAAAAATATCACGCCCGCGAGATATGAATATCCGAACGCCGAAAACGGCCGGTTTCTTTTAGCGATAAAAAAAATAGGAACGAGGCATACCCATCCCAGAAAGGAAAATTCAAACGGCGGAAACGCCAAAGATCCAAGACCGCCCGATAAAACGGCAAGGAATATATTCTCTGCAACTTTCTTCACGACCCCCTTATTTCCCCTATCTCCCGCAGCATTTCTTATACTTCTTCCCGCTGCCGCAGGGACACGGATCGTTCCGTCCCACTTTCGGCTTGTTTCTTTTGAACGTGACATCTCCACCAGGGACATCCGCGCCTTGCGGTTCCGGCATGAAGGGCCCCCTCTTCCCGGAACCCGGTACGCCGGTATCGTACACGTCGTCCTGCCCGCTTGAGGGCACCCCTATAGCGGAATATCCTCTATGCTCAAATATTTCTTTTCCCGGCCGGAAAACATTTTTTTTGCGTTCTTCCTCCGCCGCCGATACGGTCATGATCCGCTCGGCGATCTGTTCATCCATCTTTACCATGAGATCCGAGAACATCCGAAACGCTTCATGCTGAAATTCAACGAGCGGATCCTTCTGCGCATACGCCCGCCAGGATATGCCTTCCCTGAGATCGTCTATCTCCCGGAGATACTCCTTCCAGTTGGAATCTATCGTGGTAAGCATGATCATTTTTTCAAGTTGCAGCAGGCGCTCTTCTCCGATAAACTTTTTCCTCGCGGAATAACTCTCACCCGCGGCCTCGATCACGTGATCCAGGATCTCTTCGGCTGATCTTCCCTCAAATGAATCCGGCTTGACGTGTATCGCATAACGATACAGGATATTCTTCGCCAGAACTCGCGCCTCGCGCGATTCCTCCCAACCCACGAGAAGCGATTCAAGACCGACAGAAAGACATTCTAAAAACTCTTTTCGGAGATCGCCTTCGGTCAATATCATCCGCCGTCGGCGGTATACAACCTCTCTCTGCTGGTTCATTACATTATCGTATTTTAAAAGCTGTTTCCTGACCTCAAAGTTCTGGCTTTCAACCCGCCGCTGAGCTGTCCGCACGGCGCGTGTCACGAGGGGATTCTCAATTACCTCGCCTTCTTCCATCCCAAAACGGTCCATTATTGCTTTTATCCTGTCGGCGCCGAAGATCCTCATGAGATCGTCTTCAAGGGAGAGATAAAATCTGCTGGATCCGGGGTCACCCTGCCGGCCCGACCTTCCGCGAAGCTGATCATCTATCCGTCTGGCCTCGTGCCGCTCCGTGCCGACAACATAAAGTCCCCCGGCTTTTATCACCTTTTCGCGTTCGTCGCTTGTCCGTTCTCTAAACTCGTTGTGAAATTTCTCATGCGCCGCGCGTCTTTGTTCGGGATCGTCAATGTCCAGTTTTTCCACCGCATCGTTCGCTAAATACTCGGAATTTCCGCCGAGCAGAATATCGGTTCCGCGGCCCGCCATGTTGGTAGCTATGGTAACCGCTCCAAACCGTCCCGCCTGGGCGATAATGTGCGCCTCTCTTTCATGATGCTTGGCGTTCAGCACATTGTGTTTTATCCCGCGCGCTGCCAAAAGACGGCCCAACTGCTCGGATTTCTCTATAGACACCGTTCCCACCAAGAGGGGGCTGCCCTTCGCATGACACTCGGCGATCTCTTCAATAACGGCGTCAAATTTTTCTTTTTCTGTCTTGTATATCCGGTCCGGCAGGCCCCGCCGATTCAGCGGCCGGTTCGTAGGTATCTGCATGACCGGCAAGAGATATATATTTTCAAATTCCGCTTCCTCGGTTTTTGCGGTTCCCGTCATCCCGGCCAGTTTATCGTACATCTTGAAATAGTTCTGCAGAGTGACTGTAGCCAGTGTCTGACTTTCTTTCTGAACTTCCACGCGCTCTTTTGCCTCTATCGCTTCGTGGATGCCGTCTGAGAACCGGCGGCCGGGCATCATTCGTCCCGTGAAACCGTCAACTATCACGATCTTGTTCTCATTAACCACGTAATCAACATCTTTCTGAAATAATATATACGCTTTCAGCAGCTGCTTGACGCTCTCAACTGTCCGCTGCTCTTCGGCGTAAGATGATATCAGTTTTGCTTCTTCAACGGCTTTTTCGTCATCGGGCATGTCCTTGTCTGCCAGTTCGGCAAGAGCGGAATCAATATCGGTAAGCATGAATTCAATGCCGAATCTTTCCTGCATGAGTTTCTGACCCTTGGCGCTGAAAGTCGCTTCCCGGGATTTTTCGTCAAAAACGTAAAAAAGCTCCTCAAGAAGATCGTTTCTCTCTTTCTCCATGACCTTGCCGTCCAGAAGCCCCTGCGCCTTGTCCATCAAAGATTTCGCATTCCTGTCTTTGAGAATAATGTCCAGGAATTCCCGGTTTTTGGGATCGGCCTTGTGAACGAGATAAAGCATCTGCCCGGCTTCTTCTGTTTTTCCTTCACCTGACTTTTCTTTAAAACGCGCCATATATTCCCGGACAAGCCGTCTTTGCGCGGTGACAACCTCTTCCACCACCGGTCTCATCTGATTATACGCGTCATTTGTTTCGTCTACCGGACCGGATATTATAAGAGGCGTTCTCGCCTCGTCTACCAGAATACTGTCAACTTCGTCCACGATGGCAAAAGAGGGATGTCTTTGAACAACTTCGTCTTTAGACGCGACCATGTTGTCTCTCAGGTAATCAAAACCGAATTCGTTATTGGTTCCGTAAACAACGTCACACGCGTAGGCCTTCTGCCGCTCTTCTTGATCCATGCTGTTCTGGATAACACCCACTGAAAGCCCCAGAAAACTATAAATAGGCCCCATCCACTCGCAGTCCCTTTTTGCCAGGTAATCGTTCACCGTCACGACATGCACGCTTTCGCCGGTAAGCGCGTTGAGACAGACAGGCAAAGTAGCGGCCAGTGTTTTCCCTTCACCGGTCGCCATTTCCGCGATCTTTCCCTGATGAAGAGTAATACCACCGAGAAGCTGAACGTCAAAAGGCCTGAGCCCTATCGTCCTCTTTGACGCTTCTCTGACGATGGCGAAGATCTCGGACAATTTATCGTCAAAGATCCGGTTTTTTACATCTTTAAGTTTTTTCTTATGGTTATTTCTATCCGTATCGGAAGAGGCTATTGCTATCGCTTCACGGACTTTTTTCACTTCGTTTTCGTTTTCTTCCCACGCGCGAACGATATTCTCCCTTATACCGGATACTTCCCGTTTTATCTCTTCTTCCGACATCGGGGCGAACTTTTCCTCCAGACGGTTTATTTCCCGAACCAACGGTTCAAGCCGTCTTAGCTCGCGTTCGTTCTGCGTGCCGAAAACATTTCTGAATAAATTCATCAAATGCCCGAGCATTCTACACTTGCCTCTCTTTTCATGATCTGGCTGCCATCTTTTTTAAATATTTTTCCATGAATGGATCCAGCCATCCGTTGAGAACTTTTTCGGCGCTGGATGTCTCTTCTTGCGTGCGGTGATCCTTTACCATCTTATAAGGATGCAGCACGTACGAACGTATCTGACTTCCCCATTCTATCTTTTTTTTATCCCCGGACAGCTTCATGAGGGATTCTTCCTGTTCGGTTTTCTTTTTTTCGTATAAACGCGCCCGGAGAAGCTTCATCGCCGTGGCCTTGTTCTTGTGCTGTGAACGTTCTTTCTGACACTGCGCCACGATACCGGTGGGAACATGCGTTATGCGCACGGCCGAATCCGTCACGTTAACATGCTGTCCGCCGGCTCCCGAAGACCGGTAGGTATCTATTCTCAAGTCACTCTCGCTGATAACCATGTCAATGGTTTTATCCACGTCCGGAAGGATATCAACCGACGCGAACGAGGTGTGCCGCCTTTTATTGGAATCAAAAGGGGATATCCTCACCAGACGATGAACGCCTCTTTCCGCCTTGAGATAACCGTATGCAAGACGTCCCTTGACGATAAAAGTGGCGCTTTTTACCCCGGCTTCCTCACCCGCGAGCTGCTCAATGATCTCACACGCATGACCGTGTTCTTCGGCCCACCGGAGATACATCCTGAAAAGCATTGACGCCCAGTCGCAGGATTCCGTTCCGCCGGCGCCGGCATTAATGCTGACGATAGCGTCACACCCGTCGGCCTCGTCTCCGAGGATGCACTCCAGTTCCAGTTTATCAATATCCGCGCGAAGCACCCGGGCTTCTTTCATCAGGTCTTCAATAGACCCTATATCGGTGTCTTCCACTATATCGCAAAGCTCTTTGAGCGCGTCATACCGTTTCTTCGCCTCGTTATACGGGCCTATAACCCTTCTCATGCCCTTAAGTTCGCGAGACAGCCTGTCGGCTTTTTCACGGTTTTTCCACACGCTCGGATCGTTGAGCTGGAGTTCTATATCCTTTATTTTTTCTTCATTCTTGGCCAGGTCAAAGATACTCCTTAAGTTCCCGAAACCCGGCATCCAATGTCTTTATAGCTTCTTTCAATTCCTTTATCATTTACCTTACCTCCGTCTGCAGGCATTATATCAGCCAGTCCCCGTCATGTAAAGCCGCGCCGCCATGCGGCCTACCGGCGCAAATGCTTCACGATCCTTGCGGCGGTTTTTTTATCAACACCGCGCGTTTCAATTTCCCGGACGGAAGCGTTCCGAATACCGCTCATGCCGCCGAAACTCAAAAGAAGCATCCTCTCCCTGACCGGGCCGACACCCTTTATCTTTCTCAATTCCGTATTGAACGTCTCCACGCTCCGCAAGTTTCTGTGATAAGTCACGGCCGCGCGGTGCGCTTCGTCTCTTATGCGCTGAATAAGCAGCAATAAACGCGATCCCGGCGAAAGCCTTATCGGCTGTTTACGGCCAAGCGTGTACAAATGATTAAACTCTTTGGCGATACCGGCCACGGCGATCTTATCAAGTCCCAATTTTTTAAGTTCGTCCGCGGCCACGGAAAGATGCCCTTTACCGCCGTCGATCAACACGACATCCGGCATGCTTTTACGCTTCTTGATGAGTCCGGAATACCGCCTGCGCACCACCTCGCGTATCATGGAATAATCGTCAATAACGTGCACGGACTTTATCCGGAATTTTCTGTACTCGGACCGGCGCGGCAAACCCGCCGTGAAGCGCACCATGGCCCCGACGGCCTGCTTGCCCCCTATATTGGATATGTCAAAACATTCTACCGTCAACGGCTGCGTGGGAAGGCCGAGTGCGTTCTGCAGCTCGTCAAGTTCCCCATACATCGGATGCCGTGAACGGTCATGAAACTGCCGCACGGCCGTGAGCGCTTCTATCCTCTTCTTGATGAAAAGGGCTTTTTCATATCGCTGGACGTGCGAAAACCGTTTCATCTGTTTCTCCAGAGTGCGGATCAGATCGTCTTTACGTCCTTCAAGAAATTGCTTCAGCTGACCGACCGTTTCATCATATTCCTTGTCTGTGGCTTTTTTTTCACACGGACCGAGACACTGTCCGACATGATACTCAAGACAAACAGATTTTCTGAGCCGGCGGCAGGTTCTGAGCGGAAACATCCTTTTCATGAAAGACAACGCCTCTTTCAGCAATTTCACGTTGACATACGGCCCGTAGTACAGGGCGCCGTCACCGGTGCTTTTTCTGCGTGTTATCAAGAGGCGCGGATATTTTTCACCGGCGGTAAGCTTGAGAAAAGGATAAGATTTATCGTCTTTGAGCTCTATGTTAAACTTTGGCGAGTAATCCTTTATGAGCCCTGCTTCGTATATCAGGGCTTCGGCCTCGGAAGAGGTTTTGACGAATTTTATATTTCGCACCTCGCTGACCAGAAGTTCATGGCGGTTGTCTCCGGCGCGCCCTCGCTGAAAATACGACGCAACGCGTTTCCGCAACTGCCGCGACTTACCCACGTATATCACGCGGCCCCGCGCATCAAGAAACATGTACACGCCGGCTGAATCCGGCAGTTTCTT
>JBDRNI010000076.1:0-5396 GCA_043811335.1 Candidatus Omnitrophota bacterium
CGGTTTTTTAAAACCACTGCCTCCCCAGAACGTATATATTTTTCCGTTGTCGCGATATCCGCATCTTCACGGCGCATGGCCGCTGCCAGAGATGTCTTTTCTATTTTCACGGTTTTTCTTTCGTTGTCATCATGCATCGCAATTCTTCGATCCTTTTTGCGGTATTTTTTTCCGTGGTGCCATACCGCAGAAACGCTACGGTCTTGGCTCCCCGGGCGGCAACCTTACCCGCATTATTCTTGTTTATCCCGCCCACGGCAACCAGCGGTATTTTTATATTGCCGAAAAACGCGCGTCCCAGAGACGCGGGAACAGTTTTAAACCGCGGTTTTAAGGGCGTGCGGAAAAACGGTCCGATAGAAACATAATCAGCGCCTTCCGCCTGAGACCGCATGATATCCGCGTGATTTCTTACCGTCTTCCCTATGATCGCCTTACGGCCCAGCATTTTCCGCGCAATCGCTACCGAGATATCGCTTTTTCCGAGATGCGCGCCTTGCGCTCCCAGTGACAGGGCGACTTCCGGCCGGTCATTTATTATCACGGGGATCCCGGTTTTTTCTGCCGACGAAACCATCCGTTCCGCCGCGCGGTAAAGAGATCTATCCGCAAAATTCTCAAAACGAAGCTGCACGGCATCTACCGGGCTTCCCAATAATTCATGAAATTTTTTTAAAAGGGTTTGCCTGTCCGGAAAGAAACCATCATCAAGAATTGCGTATGTTTTCCAGTTCTTTAACAGCTGCTTTTTCGATCCCATAAAGCTTGAAGCGTATTTTTTTGAACCGTTGAGACAGATCACGATCAAATAATTTAAGCACTTCCTCCAGAACCCGCAGAGATTCCTTCCCGCGCTGCGTATTCGCAAGAAAGAGATCCACGAGATTATCCCGTCTCTTTTCGGACTCTATTGACTTCAGCCCCACGTCGTTCAGATCGCGGGACGCGACAAGTTCTTTGAGATGTTCTTTCTGCAATTTTCTTATCGTGTCAAATACTTCATGCCGCAGGTTTTTAAGTTTACTCGTTAAATTTTCGTTGTTGGAGGAAAATCTGATTATGTCCTCCGAGACGCGTATCCCTTCCATTACTCGGTTCAGGTTAGCGTCTATTATTCTGTAAACACCCTTGTCCATGAATTTAATCTT
The DNA here is from genome assembly GCA_043811335.1 of Candidatus Omnitrophota bacterium. Lineage (GTDB taxonomy): Bacteria > Omnitrophota > Gorgyraeia > Tantalellales > Tantalellaceae > CAZGOZ01. The sequence goes on from JBDRNI010000076.1 coordinate 1,149, forward strand.
CCTTAATGCGCTTCACGAGGTCCGTGGTGGAATATCCCCCAACATAGGGCATCACTTCAACCCTGCCTCCGCGCTCCGTGACATGTCCGGCTCCGGCGATGTCTTTTATTTTCCAGTCTCCCCCCTTAAAAAGAATATCAGGGGCGAGGTCCCGTATCAACGCCTCCGGGGTGTCTTCCGTAAAAAACGTCAAAAGATCAACACACTCAAGGGCCGCGAGAACTTCGATCCGGGCCTGCTGATCATTAAACGGACGGCTGCTGCCCTTAAGCCGTCCCACAGAGGCATCATCGTTCACCCCCACGACTAAAATATCGCACTTCTGCTTCGCTTCGGTCAGATACCGCACGTGCCCGAGATGCAGGATATCAAAACAGCCGTTCGTGAAACCAATGATCTTTCCCGAACTTTTTTTCTCCCGCACGAGCTCGGCCAGCTCCGCCCGCGTTTTTATCTTATTTGCCGGCATATTGAACGATCATCTCCTCAACCGCCTTGCATATAGCATGTATCACGGTTATGTGGATTTCCTGGATACGGGCCGTATTTCCCTCTTTCGCCACTATGGCGACATCGGCCTCTTTAAGCAGCTCGCCGCCGTCGCCGCCAGTCAGCGCGATAACAGATATCTTTCTCGCGCGCGCCGCGCGGACACCCTCAAGAACGTTGCGGGAATTACCGCTCGTTGATATGGCTACTGCCACATCGCCCAGGCGAGCCAACGCCTCAACCTGACGGGCAAAAACCGCGGCAAACGCATAATCGTTGCCTGTTGCCGTCAGAACGGAACTGTCGGTTGTCAGGGCCACGCACGGCAAGGGGTCTCTCTCTTTTTCGAATCTCACGGTAAGTTCCGCGGCCATGTGCTGGCTGTCGGCCGCGCTGCCGCCGTTGCCGAATACAAGAACCTTCCCTCCCCGCAGGTAACATTCCGTAATAACTGAAACCGCTTCGGCAACCGCCTTGATACATGCGTCATCGGAAACAAAAAGTTTCTTGCAGCGCAGGCTTTCTTCAAAAACATCTTTTATCTTACCTTTTATATCCATGCTCTCCATCCGCGGTCTTATCTGCTTTCCCTGTAGGGGATCATCTCCTCCTCGTCAGGAACAACTGAAGAGGGTTTAACCTTAAACCCTTTCGTGATCTTCCGCACGTGCATCCTGATATTGACATTTTCTTCCACCCCGAGCATGCCGTGTATCTTGCCTTTCACTTCCCGCTGGATCTTTTCCGTTATTTCGGGTATGTTCGCCCCCGCTGTCAGGGAAACATCGGTTCTGATATCTACCCCTTTTCTGCTCATCCATACATGCGGCCGGATATCCCTTATCCCCACGATATCTTTCGCGATCCTGCGGATATACTCTTCAATGGCGGAAAGCGAAACAGTAACCTCGCCGTCCGGATTCTGGAAGGCCAGAACCCTGTTTTTCTTAATGTTTCTTTCCAGGCGAAAAGGAGCGATCACTCCCAAAAAGACAAAAATACCGCCAACGGCGCCAAGCGCGGCCCGAATGGCAAATGTCCCGTTTACCGTCTCCATCGCTATTGTCCACTGATCAAGTGTAAACATGCGAATAGAGATCAAAGTCATCACCGCCCCCGTGACCACCATTAAAAACACATACACTAATGTTCCGAGCCTTTTTAAGAAAACCATCAGTTCCCCTCCCATGGTTATTTTTTCTCTTCCCGTGTGGGAAAAAATTTCTCAATGAAATGCGTGGAAATTTTCCCTTTTTGGAAATCCGGGTTCATCAGGATCCTTTTATGAAAATCAACCGTCGTCTTGATCGGTGTTATCAAAAACTCGTCAAGCGCCCTTCTCATCGTATTTATAGCTTCGGTCCTGTCCGCGCCGTACGTTATGAGCTTGGCTATCATTGAGTCATAAAACGGAGGGATATCATACCCCGCATAAACGTGGGTATCCACTCTCACCCCGGGACCTCCCGGGATATTCAACGCCGTTATTTTTCCGGGTGAAGGCCGGAAATTATGTTCCGGATCTTCCGCGTTTATCCGGCATTCTATCGCGTGCCCTCTTATCTCTATGTCCCCCTGCCGGAAAGAAAGCGTCTGTCCGGCGGCGACTTTTATCTGTTCCTTTATCAGGTCGATCCCCGTAACCAGTTCCGTGACGGGATGTTCCACCTGAATGCGGGTGTTCATCTCCATGAAATAAAAATCTTTACCGTCAAGAAGGAATTCCATCGTCCCGGCACCCTGGTATTTTACTGCTCTGGCTCCTTCAACGGCCAACTTGCCCATCTTTTTTCTCATTTCCTCGTCCAACGAAATCGAGGGTGACTCCTCAATTAACTTCTGATGGCGGCGCTGTATGGTGCAATCCCTTTCTCCGAGATGAACAACATTCCCTTTTTCGTCCGCGAGGATCTGAAATTCAACATGCCGCGGCGCATCCACGTATTTTTCCATGTAGACGTCCGAATTGCCGAATGCCGCTTCGGCTTCGTTTTGCGCCGTTATCATCGCCCCTATCAGTCTGACATCGTTATGGCAGACCCTCATTCCTTTTCCACCGCCGCCGGCCGACGCCTTGATAATAACAGGATACCCGATCCTCTTGGCCTCACGAAGCGCGTCTTCCTTGGTCTTGATAAGGCCTTCCGACCCCGGAACGACAGGGACACCGGCTTTCTTCATCGTGCGTTTTGCGGCCATCTTATCGCCCATCAGCCTCATGTTCTCGGGTGAAGGGCCGATAAGCTTTATCTGACAAGATTGACAGATCTCCGCGAAATGCGGATCCTCGGCAAGAAATCCGTAACCCGGATGGATCGCCTCAACATCTGTGACCTCAGCAGCGCTTATCAGACGCGGTATGTTAAGATAACTGTCTGCCGGTTTGGCCGGGCCTATACAAACAGCTTCATCGGCCAGCCTGACATGCATTGAAGTCGCATCAACCTCGGAATAAACCGCGACGGTCTTTATCCCAAGCTCTTTACAGGCCCGTATAATACGAAGGGCTATCTCGCCCCTGTTAGCTATTAATATTCTTGAAAACATTTAAAACTCTTTACTATGCCGGTTCCACTACGAACATTGTCTGTCCGTATTCAACCGGCTCCGCGTTCCCAATGGATATTTTTATTATTTTGCCCGCAATTTCCGATTTAACCTCATTCATCAGTTTCATCGCTTCAATAATACAAAGCACATCGCCCTTCTGGATAACGGTTCCAACCGTCACATAGGCCGGTTCTTCGGGCGCGGGCGAGCTGTAAAAAGTCCCTACCATGGGGGACTTGATCTCTTTTCCGGTTACTTCCTGCTTTCCCGGAGAATCCGCCGCCGCTTGCTGCTCCGAGGCCGGACTTTTCCGCGGCCCGAAGGGCGTGATCTCCTGTTCTATGCTGCCGTTTGTCTTTTTCGCGAGCTTGACCTTCATCCCCTCTTCTTCAACTTCAAGTTCGTTCAGGTCGTTCTCATTCATCAACTCAATAAGTTCCTTTATCTTCTTAATATTCATGCGACTCCCCTTTTTCGCAGTCCGCAAACATTTTGCTCCCGGACCATAGATCAAGCCCTTTCAATATATTCGCCCGTACGCGTGTCTACCTTGACACGCTGGTGACGCTCCACAAATAGAGGCACCTTTACGATCTTACCTGTCTCAAGCGTGGCGGGTTTCGTCGCTCCGCTCACGGTATCTCCCTTGTAGCCCGGCTCGGTCTCCACGATCTCAAGCACGACGTGTATCGGCGGCTCGATCGTAAGTATCTCTCCGTTACAGAGTTTTGCCGTGACGGACATGTTCTCTTTCAGATAACCGGCCTTATCTCCGATTTTTTTCTCCTGAATATGGATCTGTTCGTATGTCGTCTCGTCCATAAAGCAATATCCGTGCGCATCCTTATACAAGTATTGCATCTGCTTTTGTTCCGTGTAGGCCTCGGCAAAAGTGTCTTCCGGACGAAGGGTTTCCGCCACAATAGACCCTGTGGAAAGATTTCTCAGCTTTGCCTTGATAAAAGCGCCCCCTTTTCCAGGTTTATGATGCCGAGCTTCAAGAACTTCGCAAAGCTGTCCGTTGTAAGCAATTATAGTGCCCTGTCTCAACTGACCGGCTTTTATCATCGCGTTAAAACCTCACATCCTTTGGCAGTAACTAAAACCATATCCTCTAACCGAACCCCTCCCACACCCGGCTTATAAAGACCGGGCTCAACCGTGACAACCATACCTTTAACCAGTTTCTCGCGGCTGGACCTGTTTAAA
>JBDRNI010000077.1:0-3605 GCA_043811335.1 Candidatus Omnitrophota bacterium
CTCAGACCCTATCATCCCCCGTTTTGATCTTGTAACAAGTATATATCAAGTATAAATACTTGTCAAGTAGAAACAAAAAAAATAACGAAATCCTCGTCATCAAAAATATGAAAATGAAATTCGTAGGGGCAGGGTTCCCCTGCCCTTTGTCCCGGTTGCCGCGTTAGGGCGGGGAAACCCCGCCCCTACGTCTTTTATGTCGATTTAATACCGGACTTCCATTAGACAGAGCCCGTGGGCGGGCGCAGTGGGGCCGGCTTTTGTCCTGTCGCAGGAGGCCAGGATCTGACGCATGCTTCCGGGCGGAAAATATCCCCGGCCTATTTCGACGAGCGTTCCGGTTATGTTGCGGACCATGTTATACAGGAAACCGTCTCCTTCTATATCTATCAAAACTGAAGAGGCTTTTTTTCTTATACTGATTTTCGTGATTTTTCGGACCGAGGGTCTTTGTTTCTTGTCTCTTGCCTGAAACGCTTTAAAATCATGCCTGCCGGAAAGAACGGCCGCTTCCTTTTTCATGAGAGAAACATTAAGTCCGTATGGAACGCGCCATGCGTATCTTTCCGCAAAAGGGTCTCTGGAACGGACATTTAAAATGCTATACCGGTAATGTTTACTCCTGGCGCTAAACCTTGGATGAAAGTCCGGGGAGACATCTTCCGCTCGCGTCACCGCAAGACTTCCCGGAAGAAAGGAATTAAGCGCCTGCGGTATTTTTTCGGAAGGCGCCGCATTATTTATCTTAAAATTAGCGATCTGGGCTTTCGCATGCACGCCGGCATCGGTGCGGCTGGCCCCATTAACACGGCAATTCTTTTTAAAAACGGCGCGAATAGCTTTCTCTACCTCTTCCTGAATGGTCAGACCGTTCTTCTGGATCTGCCAGCCCTTATAGCCGGTGCCGTCGTAGGCTATCGTGAGTTTAATGTTCCGCATTGTCCAGACCATTGACTGATTATATAATCATAAAACCCTTAAGTACAAATTCTAAATCCGAATTTCTAAATCCTAAACAAATCCAAATTCTTCAATGCTTTAAATACCAAACCGGAATACTTTAAACAAGGGCTATATGGGAATGTTTTGGAATTTGGGATTTTAATTATTGTTATTTGTTTAGTATTTCGGATTTAGTATTTAGGATTTTGCTGTTTGACATTAGTCAAGCGATAAGGAGCTCAGCAATTTGGATGGCATTGAGGGCGGCGCCTTTTCGGAGATTGTCCGCGACAACCCACATGTTCAGGCCGTTCTCCACGGACGCGTCTTCCCGTATGCGCCCGAGAAAAACATCGTCCTTTCCCTCTGCCTCTATCGGCATCGGATATCGGTTCTCGCCGGGCGCATCTACAACGGTAATACCCTTAAAGGCCTTCATGAGTTTTATCGCATCTTCTCGCGTAAGTTTCTTTTCAGTCTCCACATTAACACTTTCCGAATGGGCGTAATACACGGGGACTCGCACGCAGGTCGCGGTGATGGCAAGCCCGGGAAAACCAAGTATCTTCCGGGTCTCTTCCACCATTTTCATCTCTTCCTTTGTATAGAAATTCTCTTTAAAAACATCAATATGCGGGATCAGGTTATACGCGATCTGGTGCGAGAAATTATTGATCATATCGCCCGGAACTGTATGCTCTCCTACCCCATAATGCGATTTCTTCTTGCCAAGAGCAATAGCCTGTTTTTCCATCTCAAGAATATGCTGCTGACCCGCACCTGAAACCGACTGAAACGTGGTTACTACAACTCTTTTTAGATCCGCCGCTTGAGCAATTGCTTTGAGCGGCAAGACCAACTGTATTGTCGAACAATTCGGGTTAGCTATTATCCCCTTATGCTTTTTTATCGCATCCGGATTAACTTCGGGAACAACAAGCGGAACTTCTTCTTTCATGCGGAACGCGCTGGAATTATCCACGCAGACCGCGCCGGCGCGGACCGCGTGCGGCAGAAACTCTTCACTTCTCGACGCGCCGGCCGATGCCAGCACTATATCAATATCGCCGAAAGAATTCTTATCAAGAAGTTCCACATCATATTTCCGGCCTTGAAAAGATATTTTTTTTCCTTTTGAACGCTCGCTGGCCAGGAGACGCAGTTCACCGAGGGGAAAAGAACGTTGGGCGAGTATTTTTAGAAACTCGGCGCCCACAGCACCTGTCGCACCCATGATCGCAACATTGTATTTATTTTTCTTCTTCAGCATATTATCCTGCCAAAACGACCCATGCTGGATCCCCGCTTCCGCGGGGATGACAGACAGAATCCTCTCCCTATAGCGCTTCAACGACAAGGTCGCCGACTTCCGAAGTGGAGTACCCCATCTTCCCGGCCGAGAGACTTTTCAATTTCGTGGCAGTAACATCCATAACCGCTTTTTCAACGCATTCAGCCGCCTTTTTCTCCCCGAGTTCTTCCAGCATCATGCTCCCCGCACAGATGGCGGCAAGCGGATTAATAACATTTTTCCCGGTATATTTTGGGGCCGACCCGCCGATCGGCTCAAACATGGAAACTCCTTCCGGGTTGATATTGCCCCCCGCGGCTATGCCCATGCCGCCCTGTATCATGGCGCCGAGATCTGTGACAATATCGCCAAACATATTATCTGTTACAAGAACGTCAAACCATTCGGGATTCTTTATCATCCACATGCACACCGCATCAACATGCGCGTAGTCCGTCTTGATATCAGGATATTCCGGGCTCATTTCATTAAAAGCCCTTTCCCAGAGATCAAACGCATATGTCAAAACATTGGTCTTGCCGACCAGCGTCAGCTTTTTCTGTTTATTGCGTTTTCGGGTGTATTCAAACGCGTACCGGAGACATCTATCCACGCCGCGGCGGGTATTGCGGGATACCTGCAGAGCAACCTCATCGGGCGTTCCCTTGTTGATAAATTCCCCCTCCCCCACATACAACCCTTCATTGTTCTCGCGAACAAACACAAAATCAATGTCCTCCGGACCTTTATCTTTTATCGGCGTCCATACCCCCGGATATAGTTTTACCGGACGAAGGTTTATATACTGTTCAAGAGAAAATCTCAATTTTAAGAGAAGTCCTTTTTCCAGAATACCGGGTTTGACGTCGGGATGCCCCACCGCGCCGAGATATATGGCATCCATCGTCTTGAGTTCTTCAATAACGCTGTCTGGAAGGATTTCGCCGTTTTTCTTGTAACGCTCTCCGCCAAGATCATACATTATCTCTTCGTATTTGATCCCTGTCTTATCCGCAACGGCAGAGAGAACCTTCAATCCTTCTCTGATCACTTCCGGCCCTGTGCCGTCTCCCGGTATAACCGCTATCTTATACATCTTGTCTCTTCCCCCTGCTCTTTGCTTCGTGCTCTATTCTCACCTGAAACATCTTGGCGACAAAAATACTAAATTCGAATCTCTAAATCCTAAACAAATCCTAATTTCTCAATGCTTTAAATGCCAAACCAGAATACTTAAACAAGGACTATACGGGAATGTTTTGGATTTTGTGATTTGAACCATTGTTATTTGTTTAGTATTTCGGATTTAGTATTTAGAATTTTACCTCTTTCTTCCCTATCGTCCCTCATCCTTCGTCTCTCGTCTCTCGTT
>JBDRNI010000078.1:0-6609 GCA_043811335.1 Candidatus Omnitrophota bacterium
AAAAGCGGCGTTTCTCGGGATAGCCGGCAGAGTGGCAGGCGCTTCTAAACCCCCGAAATCCGCAAAACCCCCAAAACCGATGCCGGCCGGCTCGCCGTACGTGATGTACGAACTGCTTCGCGGGAGAGGCGTCCCTGTCACCGCGCAGGAGATCGCCGAGGAAACAGGTCTTTCCGCTGAGTATACAGTAATAAGGGACCTTAGAACGCTCGTCTATCTGGGCCTTGCCGAAAAGATAATTGACAAAGATGGAACGGTAAAATATAAAGCCATAGAGATTGAACCGTCCACGTGGAACAGGGTAATACCGATCTTAAGGGATCTGGGCCCGCAGCCTTCATCCTCGGAAAAACAGACCGCAAAAAAACAGCTCGAGGGCTTAAAAATCGGTATAAAACCCGTTCAAGAAACGGGCATAACAAAAGACAATATTCTTGAGAGGATCAAGCAGGGACGGGTCCCTTGGGGCGACGTTACAACGGAGGCGTGTCGCTATCTTGTTGAGTTATTAGCCGAGGCGTTAGGAAAAAAACCGGGTGAATTGAAATCATGGAATTTTATGCAACGGCTGTCGATCTTCGGCGGCAAATCGCTGCGGGGGCTTGTCGATCACATTATAACGAAAAAGAGTTTTTCCGATAAAGGAAGCTGGACGAGAGCAGTTAAAGCTCTTAAAGAAGATCTGGGCATAGAGGACCTTCTTCCGCCCCCAAAAACACTGTTCAAGTTCACGCGAGAGGACTGGGAAACAACACAGGAGATATTGAAGAAATATCCGGGTTCCGAAAAACTGCCAACGGATATGAAAAAGTTCGTGGCGCAGCGTCTCGCGAATGCCGATATTACCAGATTGGTTCTGGACGCGCGAAACGGTAACTCGGCCAGTTTTCAGGCCCTTTATTCTGCGTTCAGGAACGTAGCGCTTGATATAATCGGAAAGCGGCAACGGTACGTGGAAGATGAAATGCTGAGCGACCTTTTATTAGATGTGCTTATAAGCGCTATGCTTAATTTTAAAGATGATAGAGAAGGTGCTGCGGAATTCGTAACTTATTTTTACGCAGGGTTTAAACGGGCTCTTTGGAAGGGAGTGGAACGATCCGGGAAAGAAAGGGCGCGGATCCTGAGATTTTCGTCCGGCCCGAAAGAAGAAAAAACGGTGCACGGGAAAGTAAGCATGGATAAGGTGAGCTTTGAGTTATACGATGCTGCAGTTTCGGATGAGAACAGGACGGATTCCCGCATTGATCTTAAAGCGAAAGCAGATGCCTTGCGCGGGATTTTATCACAATCAAGAGAGAGGGAAAGAAATATTGGGATATTCCTGCAGTATTACTATGGAAGCGAACATGCGACTTTTGAGGAAATCGGCAATGGGCACAATCTGACTTTCCAACGCGTGGAACAGATATGCGCCGGTATCAGAAAAAAAGTAATGAACAGCGAAGATCCGGAACTAAAAGAGGCGTTCCCGGGGGTAGCCGGCAACGGAAAAAATGCTTCCAAACCCGCAGAACTCGCAAAACCAATGCCGCCCGGCTCGCCCTATGCGATGTACGAACTTCTTTGCGGAAAAATCGCACCTGTCACCCTTCAGGAGATCGCCGTGGAAACGGGCCTTTCTCTTGAATCTACGGTAAAACGCGACCTTAGAACGCTCGTCCAGCTGGCCCTTGCCGAAAAGATCTCCACGAACGGGACGGTAACGTATAAAGCCGTATTTTTCGGGACGTCCGAGACGGGAGAAATAATGCCGATCTTGAGGGATTTAGGCGCGCAACCTACGTTCGTGGAAAAACAGGTCGCGCGAAAACAGCTGGATGGCTTAAAAATAGGCATAGAGCCCATTCCGCTTATAACAAAAGACAATATTCTTGAGAGAATTGAGCAGGGACCAGTTCCCTGGGGGGATGTTACAACGGAACCGCGGCTCTATCTTGTTGAATTATTGGCCGAAGCGCTGAGAAAAAAGCCGGGTGAATTGAACTCGGGGGACTTTCAGCAACAGCTGCCGGTCTTCGGCGGCAAATCGCTTCAGCCGTTTCTCCAGTGCATCATGAAGGAAAAAGGTTTTTCCGGGAAGGGAAGTTTAACGAAGGCGGTCAAAGCCCTTAAAGAAGATTTGGGTACAAAAGACCTCCTGCCTCCACCAAAAGAAAAGTTCAAGTTCACAAGGGAGGACTGGGCGGCAACACGGAGAATATTGAAGAAATATCCGGGTTCCGAAAAACTTCCCGCCGGTTTAAAAGAGTTCGTATTACAGCGTCCGGAGAATACTGATATCACCAGATTAGTTCTGGATGCGAGAAGCGGCAACTCAGCCAGCTTTCAGGTTCTGTATATTCTGTGCAGGAATGTTGCGCTGAGTATAATCGGAAAATGGGGACAAAACGTAGAAGATGAAATGTTCCATGATAGTTTATTTAAGGCGCTTGTGAGTGCTATGGGCAACTTTAAAACTCATGGCGAAGACACTGCGGGATTTGTGACTTATTTTCATGCGGGTTTTGAACGAGCTCTTCAACGAGCTCGGGAAATAGCCGGAAGGGAAAAGGCACGTGTTTCACAATTCTCGGATGATTCGGAGGATAAAGACACGCAGCGCGGTGAAGTAAGCATGAATAAGATGAGCTTTAAGTTATATGATCCTGCAGCTTCGCTGGAAAGCAGGATAGTTTCCCGTATCGATTTTGAAGCGAAAACAGACGCTTTGCGTGAGATTCTACCTCTCCGGAAAAAAACAGAAAGAAACATCCGGATATTCATGCTGTATTATTATGGAGGCGAGCGCGTGAGTTTCGGGGAAATTGGTAGGGAATATAATCTGACAAGACAAAACATGAGACAGATATGTGGTCGTATTATACGCAGGATAAAGGACTGTGCCAGCGAAAGAATAAAAGAAAACTTCCCGGAGATATTTGCCGGAAAGTTAAACATTCCCGAGCCCCCCAAGCCCGCGGAACTCGCAAAACCAATGCCGGCCGGCTCGCCATACGCGATGTACGAGCTGCTCCTCGGGAAACCCGCCCCTGTCACCGAACAAGAGGTCGCCGTGGAAACGGGCCTGTCTGTTAACGCTGTGGTAAAATCTGATCTCAGAACGCTTTTCCAGCTGGGTCTTGCAGAAAAGACAATCGGGGAAGATGGGGAAGCGCAATACAAGGTCGTATTTTTCGGGACATCCGAGACGGAAAAAGTAATGCCGATCTTAAAGAATTTAGGCGCGCAGCCCACGTTCGCGGAAAAACAGACCGCGCGAAAACAGCTGGAGGGCTTGAAAATAGGCATAGAGCCCATTCCGCTTATAACAAAAGACAATATTCTTGAGAGAATCGAGCAGGGACCGGTTCCTTGGGGTGATGTTACAACGGAACCGCGGCTCTATCTTGTTGAATTATTGGCCGAAGCACTGAGAAAAAAGCCGGGAGAATTGAAACCGGGAGATTTTAAAAAAGAACTCCCCATTTTTAATTACAAGCCGTTGAAAGCCCTTCTCGATTTTTACGCACGGGAAAACAATATTACCGGAAAAGGGTATTCAATGGCAGCGCTTGAGGTGTTAATGAAGGATCTGGATATAACTAAAATCCTTTCTTACCGGGAACAGTTCAAGTTTACGAGAGAAGACTGGGCGACAACACGGGAAATATTGAAAAAATACCCGGGTTCTGAAAACCTGCCGAGGGGTCTGGAAAAGTTCTTGAAGCAGCCTTTGGACGGGAACACCCAAGCCGGACTTGTTCAGGACGCGAAGAGCGGGAACAAGGCCAGCTTTCAGGTTCTTTATGTCCTGTGCAGAAAAATGGCTGGGAGTATAGTCAGAAAAATCGGGAAACATATAGATGAGGGGATTTTTTATGACCAGTTATTCGAAGTCCTTATAAGAAAAATGTTTGATTTTGAGGAAGAAAAGAGCAACAACACAAAATTCACAAATTACTTTTATGCTCGTTTCCGAGGGGCGTTGTGGGACGCCATGACAGAGTCGCGCAGGAACAATGCGGGTGTTGTACGCCTCTCAGATAGTTTTCCGGGACAAGAATGGAATCAAGGGGAGGTAAGAGTAGAAAAGGCCAGCATGGGTCTATACGAGAGAGCTTTGAAAGAGAATGTTATTGACCTTGACGCGAAAACAGACGCTTTGCGTGAGATCCTATCTTCCATAAAAGACAGGGAAAGAAATATCCGAATTTTTTTGCAGCGGTATTACGATAAAAAGAGAACGTCGCTCTCAGATATCAGCGCGGAATTTAAGGTGACAGAAACGAGAGTGAGCCAAATATGCGGCGCCATCAAAGAGCAACTGAGGAATTATAGCAATAATCCAAGGATTAGAGAAGCCTTCCCGGGGATAGACGGCAGGGGGATAGGACTCGATGAACCTTCGCAACCCCTGAAACCCCCAAAACCGATGCCGGCCGGCTCGCCATACGTGATGTACGCGATGCTCTGCGGGAAAGGCGCGCCCGTTACCGCTCAGGAGATCGCCGCGGAAACGAGCCTTTCTCTTGAATTTACGGTAAAACGCGATCTCGGCACGCTTAGCTATCTGGGTCTTGCCGAAAAGATAACCGGCAAAGATGGAACAGTAAGTTATGAGGCCGTAAAATTCAGCCCGTCGGCAGGCGTGAAGATAATGCCAATTTTAATGGAGTTGGGGATACGGTCCACGGCTGCGAAAAAGCGAGTTGCGAAACAACAACTGGAAAACATGCATGTTTTCATGCGGCGATCCGCGACCCCAGCAGAGGATAAAGAGCGGAAATGGCTGCTGCAGATGGGTACGTGGTTCGGGACGAATGAAGAATGGCAGGAAAAGCTGGAAACAGCAGACGGGCGCGAGGGAGTTTATATCGGGACCGGCAACGGCGGCCAGAACCTGTCGCGGATATGCAGAGGAAATTTTGAATTTGCCGTGGTCGTGGACTTAAATCCCTTCTTGACGGAGGGATTTATACCCATAAGAGATGTTTTGATCTCCGCATCCGGCAGCAGGGCTGAATATCTCGCTTTTCTCGCCGGCGTCCGGTTTGAGAAAGACGAGTTATCGTCGCTTGAGAACGCTTCTCTTGAGGAGATAGAATCCGCCCTGCGTGACAAATGTGAAAAAACAGATAACACGACAAGAGAAAAGACAATGTTCGCAACGTGGGAAACAATAAGGCATGATCCCCGCATGAGGTCCGCTCAAAAAGCGGAAGAGGTCTGGGACCAATACTCTTCGCGGCATTTCGGGGAGATGTGGATGATACACGTGATGGAAAAAGGCGACAGCTGGCTCGGCGGGAGAGAACATTTTCTTAAGATAAAAAAGATGCTGGCGGAAGATAGGATAATCGCCGTGACAAGCGACTGGATGGATCGGCGCTTGCCCGGCAGAATAAGCGAAGAAATGGACCGCCGCGGGATGAAACATCTACAAGTATCGCTCGTGTATATTTCCAACATACTGGAATGGGTGGAGAAAATAGAAGATGAAAATGAAAGAGCGCGGAAGAAAACAGCTTTTTTTGAAAATATAGAGAACCTGCCGCTGTCTCGGGATAACATCATTCTATTTGACCGGCATGGACACGTTAGTCTCGCGAGGGAAGTAGAACGACCAGCAAATGCGTTGTTCCTCGCGAGAATGATGAACAGGATGGTTAAAGGGGAACGCTTCACGGGATACATGGCCCAGCGCCTCCGGCGTTTGCAGAAAGACCCGGTGTTTGAATATAATGCTTCAATAGCCCTTCTCCATGTCCTGCTGCAGGATGCTGAGAACCTGACCGACGAGCAGATAAAAGTACGACTGTCGGAAATAAGAACGCTTCTTGCGCGTATTGTGGAACTCCGCGCCCGGGGAAAAACCGGCGGTGAAGGCACTTACGCTCTTGAGCGGTTCTATGACCCGACTTTTAAGTTTAACGACAGAACGAAGAATAGTGAAGAAAACCTTCCTGTATATGCCGACCTTTTAAGCTCATATGCCGGGATGGCGGATGGTTATGTAAAAGAGGCGGAGGCCGATGATGATGGGGTGAAACTCCATAAACTCCAGGTTGCCCGAGCGATACTGAGAACAGGACCGATCTCGGTTTTGCCCCTAAAAAACGGGATCCTGGCCCGCGCATATCTCATGAACCGGATAGAGGAGATAGACCGGCAGATAGCGGAAATAAGATCCCTCTTTTCGGGAAGAGAGAAGAGCGCGGAAGTGGAAGTTGTTGAAGATCTGAACAGGACGAACACGGAACTCATGGGTTCGGTCAGGCAGTTTCTCATGGATCAGGGAATGCGAAGAGGCAAAGCGGCAAAGACAGCTGATGATCTCGTATCCATTGACACGCAATTCGGGCACCCGGCCGTGAACGGGGAAACGTATAATGGGCAGTTTGATTTTATAGCCGGTGATCTCATAAAAGTTATTAAGGATAAACTGGAAAAGGCGGACAGAACTTTCACTCTTTTCACGGCCGGGGTGGGGTGCGTTCCTCTGGAACTCGAACACGTCCTGGAGATCTTTTATAACGCTCTTACGGATCTTGGAGAAGACCCGGCCGCGTGGGTCGTCCGTGTTTACGCGATGGACGCGACAGACAAGTATATACCGGTCACAAAAGA
>JBDRNI010000079.1:0-13644 GCA_043811335.1 Candidatus Omnitrophota bacterium
CCCTTTTGGAAGATCTGGTCTAAATTCCTGATGTTTCTGGTTGCGGTCATGTTTCTCGGCATATGGATGGCCGGGATCGGTGAAAAGATAATCCTGGGAACCGGATTGAGTCAGACTTTTACGGGAACGCTTCTTCTCGGAGCGGCGACATCCCTTCCGGAGATAATTGTTTCTTTCGCCGCGCTCAAGGCTTCATCCGTGGACATGGCGGTGGGGAATATACTCGGCAGTAACATGTTTGATGTTTGCATAATACCCCTTCTGGATGTCTTGAGCGAAAGTCCTATTTTGGGCATGCTTACGGCGGGACAGATCCTTGCCACCGTGTTCGCTTTGGCCCTGGCAATCATTGTTGTCGCGGGATTATTTATCAAAAAAGACGCCAGTCGGAGGATCGGATGGGATACCGGCCTGGTTTTTGCGGTCGGGCTTGCCGGATTCGTACTCTTATATTTCATCAAATAGAGCGTAAACCACGAACGGCAGATAGGGAAAAAAATGATCACAAGAAAAGAGATGGAAAAGCGGGAAGAAAAACTGTTGGCCCCGTATGCGATGAAAAGCGCCATGACGGGAGGGCGCGAGCATGAAGAAAAAGAACATCTTTACCGCACGGCCTATCAGCGGGATAAAGACAGAATTATATATTCCACGGCTTTTCGCCGGCTTGAATATAAAACCCAGGTGTTTGTCAATCATGAGGGGGATTATTACCGCACCCGGCTCACGCACACGATAGAGGTCGCCCAGATCTCCAGAGCCATAGCCAGAGCGCTCAGGCTCAATGAAGACCTTGTTGAAGCGCTCGCGCTGGCGCATGATCTCGGCCATACCCCGTTCGGCCACGCCGGCGAGGAAACGCTCGCGACTCTAATGAAAGATCATGGCGGTTTTGACCACAATACACATGGATTACGTGTCGTGGATATACTGGAGGAGAGGTATCACGACTTTTGCGGACTTAATCTAACGCAGGAAGTCCGCCGCGGTATTATAAGACATTCAACCCCGTTTGACCGAAAGCGAATGGGCTCATTTGATATTCCCGGACCGTGGCTTCTTGAAATACAGGTGGTTGATATTTCCGATGAGATAGCGTATGATAATCACGATCTGGACGACGGCCTGAAAAGCGGGCTTCTGGCAGAAAAAGACCTTGCGGGGATACCGATGTGGGACGAGGGCGCGGCCGACATAGGTAAGAGGTTTTCTAATATTGACAGCGAGGCCGGGAGATACCAGATGATAAGATATTTAATAAATCTTCAGGTATCGGATGTTGTCAAGAGCACGATTGACAGGATAAAAGCTCTCGGAATAAAAGATGTTTCTGATCTTTCCGGCCGCAAGGAAAAAATAGTTGCCTTCAGTAGGGAATTGAGCCGGAAACGGGCGCCGATCAGAAAGATCCTGGAAAATAAACTTTATAAGCATTACCGTGTGGTGCGCATGTCAAATAAGGCCGCCCGTTTCTTGAAAGACCTTTTCCGGGTTTATTTTGATAACCCCGGGCAGCTTCCACCCCGGATCGCGGAGAAGATCAAAGAAAGAGGAAAGCACCGGGTTATTTGCGACTACATGGCCGGCATGACCGATCGTTATGCGTTGGATCAGTATAAACAGCTTTTTGAACCGTATGAGAGAGTGTGACGGAGGAAACCGGAAAGGTGGGGCATGGAAAGACTGTTTTTAAAGGTTAAGAGCAATCTGGGACCCCGGAATGGGGCATCGGTTTTTAACAGGTGTCTGAACGGAGCTGTTTGTTTTGTTTTGCCGCGGGTTCCCGCCAAATTTAAAGAACTGAAAGAAACCGATCTGGCAAAAAAGATAAAAGCTTCAGGCATTTCCGGAGAACAGTACAAGAAGAGTCTCGCGATCATTTTCTCATCTCTGAAAAAAACCCAAAAAAAAAGGTCCCCGGAACAGTTCGGCTGCGGAAAAAAGTGGCAGGGGTTATGTTATCCGCTTATTTCGAGAGATAAGGTTTTCGGGTTTGTTATACTGTGCGGATTAAAAAAAACCTTGTCAGGTGATTCACAGGACATGTTTGCCGCGCTTATTGATACTCTGGTCAATGAGAGCCGAAGAGAAGTTGAGCTTGAAAGAATGAACGAGAGGGTAAAGCCAAGGGCCATAGCGCTGTCCACCGTTCACACGGTACACCGGTTGATGGCCTCAACGCTTGATCTTTCGGAGCTTCTTCCCAGGATCGCACGGCTTTCGCTGCAATTATTAAGAGCGAACCGCTGTTCAATAAAGCTTGTGGATAAAAAAAGAAAAATACTCCTGCCGATGGCAACCATTGATCTCAGAAAAAAGAAGACGCGTCTAAAAAAAGTCAGGATAGGAAAATATGCCCCGGGAAGAGCGGTAAAACAAGAAGTTCCCATCCGCGGCGAAAATTATCTGGCATCGCCGATGATAGATAAAGAAGTAGTCGGGGTAATAACCCTTTATGATAAGATTGACGGCAGAGCGTTCACGCAGTTCGATGAAGAGATCATGAAAACCCTATCCGAGCAGGCTGCCATTGCGGTTAAAAACGCGCAGCTTTTTAAGGAACAGGCAGATCTGACCCTCTCCAGTATCAGGTGTATTGCACGGCTTTTAGAAGACCGGCCGCACAGTGTCCAGAGAGCGGAGGCGTCGTCACTCAAACTGATCAATATCATGGGCCCCAAGCTCAACATGAACGAAAGCGAAATAAAAATGCTCCAATATGCGGCGATGCTGCATGATGCCGGCCAGATAAGCATTCCGGAGAAAGTTTTGATGAAAAAGGGAGGGTTGACAGGCCGCGAATATAATATAATGAAAACCCATCCGCTGAAAGGGTCGGCGTTATTATCAAAATTTAAACCGTTGAAACCAATTGTTCCGATAATTCTGTATCACCATGAAAATTTTAACGGGACTGGATATCCAAAAGGCCTGAAGGGCAGGGATATTCCTTTGGCGGCCAGAGTGCTGGCTGTTGTGGGGGATTTTGAGGCGATGATAACGGAAAAACCTTATCGCAGAGCTCTTTCCATTGAAAATGCCGTAAGAGAAGTGAAGAAAAACGCAGGGGTTCAGTTCGACCCGCATGTCGTCAAGATATTTTGTGAAGCTATCCAGAGGAAAGACGTGAGAAAACTTCTGGAAAAGGAGCTGCGGAAAACATGAAGGATAAGTTAAAGAAGACGCTGAAGAACAAGCTTAGCAGGGATATCGTGGCTTTTTTCTATCAGAATCAGGGAAGCATTGACAGTGTCGGCGGCGTATCGGCCTGGGTGGATGACGAGCGCAGTAAAGTCCAGTCCGCGCTGGATAAACTGGTCAAGATGGGTGTCTTGGAGAAGGATTCAACCGAAGCCACAAAGGGATACTGCTACACACGGGATAAAAAGATAATGAAGATCGTCAAGGAACTGATGAGAAATGTCTGAAATTAAAACCCGCCCCCGTTTTTTACGGATACTTCCTTATTTTTTATTTGCCGCGCTTGTCGGCTTTCTGGTGTTTTATCACGCCGGCCGACTGGCGGTTTTTTATGCCGACCATTTTACCGAGTGCAGCGTGACTTATGAAGAATGGCGCGGCACTGTTTTTAACGGCGCTGAGATCCGCGGGATGCGTCTGGAGCTTCCCGGCAAGGTGTTTGCCGCGCGGGGAGAAAAATGTTTTTTCAAGATTGACACGCATCGTCTGTTAACGCGAAGACAGATCGTTCTGGATTGCAAAATGGAGGGAGTGTCATTTTCGCGCGAGAATAACAAAGAGTCGCTTTCTTTTTACGATGACGTTCTCATGATACCATTCAGTTCGGAACTGGAATACGGAGACGTGTCATTCGTGATAACCGCCCGAAGCGGCGTTCTTGAGATATCAGATCTGCGGGCAGATTCAAAAAACGTGAGAATGAGCGGTTCTTACGTTCATTTTCGGGGGAGTGGAGAAGTTCGTTTGGAATTAAAAATATCTTTTTCCCCGGATATGGCGGCGGATTTTGATGATGCTATAAAAGAGAATGTTCTGTCCCCGGACGAAGACGGGTGGTATAGCACGGTTATCAGTTACAGGGGGAATGCGTTATTGCTCAAGGCGTTATACGCGTAGTAGCTTTTACCTCCGGCGGCTGGCCAGAGTAGGGACACCCCTGAGTACGAAAAGTTACCGTTTTTCGGCTTTTTTTGGAATTTGCATTTTCGGAAACATTAGCCAAAACCGCAAGGGCGAATAATTATTCGCCCGTACGAATTCTATTTTCATCTTTTCTGCGGGGACGAAATTAAAAGTAAAAGACGTAGGGGCGAATAATTATTCGCCCTTGCGTCTTTGGCCAAAGGCCGCTCTTGCCATTTCACGCTAATGTGTTAAAATATAGCCCGATATGAACGCCGGTAATTATAAAGACGATTTTTTTGAGGCCCAGTCTCGCGGAGAAAAAGGCGGGAAACCTCGCTCTGGAGACAGGTTTGGCTATTCCGGGCAAAGGTTTCTGCCGTATATAAAGATGCCGGTAGAGTATTCGGTCATAGCGGCTATAGGCGTATTGGTTCTGGTAATTGTCGCCTATGCCATCGGTGTTGAAAACGGGAAACGCGTTCGGCCTCACGAAGACCTGAATATCCGGAAAAAGGGGATCGTCGCTGCGCAAGTGACCGATATCGCGGAACCCCGGGCTGAGAAGCGTGTGAAGAAAACGGCGGAAGAGGAGAGATCTTTATCGGAGAAAGACGGCACAGCGGCAGAAGAGATGGTTTCTGTTATTGTTGATGCTGATACGGAAGAAAAATACGAAGACATTCAGGAGCCGGAAGCCCCGGAAACTGTTGCAGCGCCGGCCCCGGTTAAAACAGAAAAAAAAGTTGAAATTGGCGGCGATAAGGAATATATTGTACAACTGGCCGCTTTTAAGAACAGGGTTTCTGCGCAGGAAGCGGCGGATAAGCTGAAGACCGAAGGAATAGGGGCCAGCATGGAGAGAAAAGGGGACTGGTTCCAGGTTTATGCGGGGGGATACCGAACCATTGGCGAGGCGCAGGAAGCAAAACAAGGATTCTCTGAGAGTTACAGCGATTGTTATATAAGAAGGGTTCGGTAATGAGGCGTGCAGTTTGAGCTATAAGAAAAAGTGTAATTTCATCCAGGAGGAAAACAATGACACAGCATCCAAGTTTAAAGGGAAGCCAAAAAGACGGAAAATTCCGATCAGTTTTAAAAAGATATGAGAAGATAAAGGATCTGTCGGATAAGGAGAAATGGGAAGAGGAAAAAGATTCCGTTTATCGCTTGCCGAAGATCAAGCGCGTCAAGTTCAAGGTCAAGAAGGTAAAGGCCGACGAAGAAGAAAAAACGGGTGAAGCCGAAGGCGCAGCAGCCGCTGCTCCCGGAGCCGCCGGTCAGAAAGATGCCGGAAGCGCCGCAAAGAAAGCACCCGTTGCGCAGAAAGGCGCCCCGGCTAAAAAAGCCGCCCCGGCTAAAAAAAGGCGGTAAAAAATAGTACGTCTTTAGAGGCCTTACAGTAACGTGAAAGGACAACATGCTGCCATTTGATCGTTTTAAGGAGCTGGATATCCGTATAGCCAGAGTTTTGGAGGTTAAAGAGCATCCAAACGCTGATAGGTTATATGTGATACGGGTAGATGTCGGCGATCAGGAAAAGCAGATAGTGGCCGGCATACGCGCTCAGTATATCGCCGAAGAGTTAATCGGCAAAAAACTGGTAATTGTCAACAATATAGAACCCGCCGTGATCAGAGGTGAGGCATCAGAAGGCATGGTGCTCGCCGCTAACTATGAAAATTCTCCCATTGTTCTGATTCCCGAAAAAGATGTTCCTGAAGGAACTCCGGTCCGATAGAAAAATATCATGAAGAGTAATGGTGTCACTGCCGAAAAAATGGCGGAAATTGACAGAAGGGCTCAGGACGATTTTGGTATTGCGCAGATCGTTCTGATGGAAAATGCCGGCAGGGCGGTAGCCGAGATAATTCTCGCCGAAAACAGTCCGGCAAAAACCTCACGGATAGCTCTTTTTTGCGGCAAGGGGAATAACGGCGGAGACGGTTTTGTGGCTGCGCGTCATCTTTTTAACGAACATCCGGGATGCCTCGTCGTATACGCTCCGGATGCGTCGGATATAAAACCCGGCGCGGCGAGTGATAATTTTCGGGTTGTCCGAAAAATGGGGATTGATATTCGGCCGATGCGGTCTTTTCTCCGTCAACGGGAAAAAGAAAAGGATTACACGGTGGCCGTGGATGCGGTATTCGGGACCGGATTCAGGGGGGCGTTGCCGGAAGAATACGCTGAGGCATGGAGATATGTAAACGCCTCCGACATGAAGGTATACGCTGTTGATATTCCCTCCGGGCTGGACGCGACGACCGGTGCAGCGGCCGAGTCCTGTATCAAGGCGCACAAGACTATTACTTTTGGTTTGCCTAAAAAAGGGTTTTTTGTCGCGGATGGACCACATGTCTGCGGAGAGATCGTAACAAGAAACGTCGGATTTCCTTCCGTTCTGCTTGAAGAAGCCATCAACGGGTAAGACCGCTTAAAACCCGCTTTTTTAGTTCTCAAGTGCCCATAAAACACCGATTTTGCCTTTTACACGGTCATGTGATATAGTTGACCCGTGTATCATAGCGGCAAAGGGCATAGAGCATAGTGATCAATGAGTAGTCAGAAACGACAGATAACGGGCAATAGGCGAAGAAAGCGGTAAAATTCTAAATACTAAATCCGAAATACTAAACAAATAATAATGATTCAAATTCCAAAATCCAAAACATTTTTGTATAGTCCTTGTTTAAGTATTCTGGTTTGAGATTTCAAGTATTGAAAAATTAGGGTTTGTTTAGGATTTAGAGATTAGAATTTAGTATTTTTGTCAGCGAAGAGAGCATAGAGCAGAGGGCATAGTGCATAGAGCATGAGGGACAGAGGCTAAAGGAAAGCAAGTGGTACAGGGTTTCACAAGAAAATGAAAAAGATTAAAGTAAATCTTGGGGATAGAAGTTACGATATTCTGACGGGCGCGGGCGCGGCAGCGGAATTACCGCGCGTGGTCAAAGCCCTGTCTTTTGCCGGACCCATCGTGGTGATAACGGATAAAGCCGTCATGAAAAAAACGGCCCGTATCACGGCGCCGGTTTTCAGGCAATTGCCCAATGAAGTTTTGCGGGTTGTAGTTCCCCAGTCGGAGCGGGCCAAGTCCCTGAAAGTTTTTCAAAACACAGTTTACGAGATAAGCTCTCGCACCAGGACGCATTGTCCGTTGATCGTGGCCGTCGGCGGAGGCGTTGTAGGCGATCTTGCCGGATTTATCGCCGCGACGTATAGAAGGGGAGTGCTGCTGGTGCAGATCCCCACAACCCTGCTGGCGCAGGTGGATTCTGCCATAGGGGGGAAAACAGCGATCGATCTCCCCGAGGCGAAGAATCTCGTCGGCGCGTTCTATCAGCCCAGAGCCGTTTTAATGGACCCCAAGTTTTTAAAGAGCCTGCCGCGGAGCCAGGTGCGGAACGGTATGGCTGAAGTGATCAAGTATGCGGTTATTGGAAACAGGCGTTTCTTTGATTTTTTGGAAAACAATATCGACGAGATAATGTCTTTAAAAACGGAACGGATAGAAAGAGTTGTATACGAATGCGCAGCTATAAAAGCGCGGATAGTGGAGCGAGACGAACGGGACACGAAAGGGATCAGAATTGCGTTGAATTTCGGCCATACACTCGGGCATGCGGTGGAGGCCGCTTCCGGGTATTCCGGACGCTACAGCCACGGTGAGGCCGTGGCCATCGGGATGATACTGGCCGGCGAGATCGCCGTGCGTCTTGACATGTTCAGCGAAACGGATCTTGAGAGGATGAAAAACCTTATCAGAAAGGTGGGATTTCCGGCCAGGATACGCGGTGTGTCCGTGAAGGACATAATGAATTCCTACGGATATGATAAGAAATTCATGTCCGGGGTCAACCGGTTTGTTCTTCCCCGGAAGATCGGTTCCGTTGAGATCATTGAGGATATACCGGTCTTGCTGCTCAGAACCGTTTTGAGAAAATACACCGAGTGAAACGTCCTTCATGAAAAAACATTCAATAAAATTGCGCGTGAGATACGCGGAAACTGACCAGATGGGAGTGGTATATTACGCCAATTATCTGGTCTGGTTTGAGGTCGCGAGAACGGAGTTTTTTCGTGTCAAGGGCGTCGGATATCGCGAAATGGAAGAACGGGATAAGATCTACGTTCCGGTCGTTGAGTCCTTTTGCCGTTACAAGTCACCATTGAGATACGACGACCTGGTTACCGTGGATACGTCTCTCGCGGAAATGAGCGCCACGCGCCTGAGTTTTGACTATGAAGTAAGCGCAAATGGAAAAACGGCGGCAGTCGGAAGAACAAAACATGCCTTCATTAACTGCAAAGGAAAACCCATCCCTGCTCCTCGCCATGTGCTAAAAGCATTCTCATAGAGCATGAACCATGCTCAGATCAGAGCGTCAGTTCAAATTCCTTCTTCTCTTTGCGGGTAGACGCGATCTTTACCTTGTGCGGGAATATCTTGAGGATAGAAAAGCCGGCGATATTTTCGCCTTCTCCTACGGTTGTGCCGTTAATAACGGCCTGCGAAAGAACCGGTGAGAACATGATACCGTTAAGTATCGGAAGCCCGTTTCGCCTGGCGTAAGCGGACGATTGTTTTGCGGAAAGAGAACGGACGGGTTGTTTCCCGTTCCGGGGAATACCTAAATAAATAAAAAGCCCCGTCAGCGCCGCAAGTATCACGGCCGTGATAAGGACTATGGACATGGACGGAAAGAGATCGCGGTTAAATTTAGGGAGAGAAAAATGTGTTTTAGTCCGGGCCTCAGGTATGAGGTGCTTGATAAAAACTGACTTGGCGTTTTTGTTGACATGATCTTCCGTGCGTTTATCCTGCGCTTTTTTTAAGGCCGTGGCTATAATGCTCATTGTTTGCTCCGTAGGTTAAGAGGTTAGACGGTTACGAGACTGAACTGTCCTTCCGTTTCTTCTATGCTTTTTTTGACTATTTCCTGCCCGATGATCCGCGTGCCCGTGGCAAAACCGAGAAGAAGAGATTTATCACAGATAATGTTGATAACGCGGGGAATGCCGGCGGAGTAATCATAGATGCTGTCAATAGCGTCATTTTCAAAAACGATCTGTTCGCGCGGCTTGGCGACGTTCAGGCGGTGTCTGATATACTCCAGGATCTCGTTCTTATTAAGGGCTCTTATGTGAAAACGAACGCCTATGCGTTGCCGCAATTGTAACAGTTGGGGGGAATTCAGTTTTTCGCGGAGTTGCGGTTGCCCCACCAGTATTATCTGCAGAAGTTTCTCTTTTTCTGTTTCAAGGTTGGACAGCATCCGGATGGTTTCGAGGGTGGACGAACGCAGATTTTGCGCTTCATCTATGATCAGGACTACATTGTTATTTTGTGAAAGCTGATCAAGTAAAAAATCATTCAGCAGCCGGATAAAAAGCACTTTTCTTCTTCGCTCGGGTATGATGCCGAAATCATGTAACACCGCTTCCAGAAGCTGGGTTTCCGGAAGGCTGGAATTGAAAATGAACGATGTCTTGACACTGTAATCCAGGCGCGTCAGCAGGGCTCTGCAAAGGGTGGTTTTTCCGGCGCCGATCTCGCCCGTGATTTCTACGAATCCTTTTTTTTGATTGATGCCGTATAAAAGATGGTCAAGCGCTTCCCTATGGGTATTGCTTAGATAGAGAAAACTGGGGTCACTCGTCACATTAAAAGGGTTTTCCTTCAGGCCATAAAAGTCCAAATACATAGGCGTTTGCCTCCTGTTACCAAATATTATACACCCCCGGGAAGGGAAGTAAAGTGAAAAAGAGGGTCAAAGGCGAGAGGTCAAAGGCCCAAGGTCTAAGGCGGATTTCATTGACCTTTGACCATTGACCTTCTAAGGCTTGTTAGGATACGATAGGTCAAAAAGTTAGATTAAAAATTTGTTGCCTGACCTTGTATTTGACACGCAGGTAATGTATATTTTAGTAGAGAGCCAGGTAGAGAAGAAGAAAATTGGGACGGAAACTGGACAAAAGGAAAACCCGATGATATACTTCTCTTGATATTAAGGCTCATGTAAAATTACGCGAAAAAGGAGGTGAAACGATGAAAAAGACAATGAAGATAATGTTAGTGTTTTGCGTTGTCATAGCGATGGTAGGAATGGCTGCTCAGTGTTACGCTCAGGATCCTCTTAAGAAACTCGGAAGAGGTCTTGCTAATATCCTGACTGGTTGGGTGGAACTTCCTAAGAACATCTATGACACCAGTGTTGAAGAAAACGTCCTTTCGGGTCTCACGATGGGGCTGGCAAAAGGCGTTGGTATGACAGTGGTCAGAACCGGCGCGGGTGTTTATGAAACGGTGACTTTCCCGTTTCCGATACCTGAGGATTATCAGCCTGTTATGGAACCTGAATTCGTATTCAGCGAATAATTGCGCTGATGATAAGTGAGTGTTACATGGAAAGGGAACGATTTCGGTCGTTCCCTTTCTGTATTAAAGGGAGGAATAATGGGGGAAAAAAGAAGGTACATGCGTTTCAACGTGTTAATGGACGCAATATTCAGAAAAGACGGAGTAGCAAAGCAATTTAAAGTAAACAATTTCAGCCGGGAAGGGATAGGCGTTCTGAGTGAAGAATCGCTTGACGAAGGGGAAGACGTTGAAGTAGAATTAATGATCCCGGGAGATAACATGCCGGTTATTTTTGAAGGAAAGATCGCCTGGGCGAGCGGTTCGGTTTCTGATAGCGCGCGATACAGAGGCGGAATTGAATTCAAGAATATCAGCAGCGGTGACAGGGGCAGGCTGATGGAGTATATTTATCAGAAGTGGCTGAGGCCATCGCGTGACAAAACCAAGTAACCAACAACGGAGGCAAAATGAGCGCAGAAGAAGAAAAGGGCAAAATCCCGATGGAGGAAAAGCCCGCGGAGAAGAACGAAAAACCGGAGATAAAAAAAGATGAAAAGAGCGCTCCGGAAAAAGAATCAGAAGAACCCGTAGCGGAAGAGAAACCCGTAGCGGAAGAAAAACCCGTAGCGGAAGAAAAGCCGGCAGCGGAAGAGAAGCCTGCAGCGGAAGAAAATCCTAAGGGTAATGCAAACCAGCCCAAAAGCACAAAACCCTTGACCCCCACCGAGTGTGCCAACTGCGGCAAAGCGTTAAAAAAGAAATTGTGGTACTATCGCAATGACGGGTTCTACTGCACGAAAAAGTGCTATAAACGCAAGGCCGAAGCGGCGCAGAAAGAAGCCGCGGAGAAGAAGAAGGCGGACGAAAATACCGAACAGAAGGCATGATGTCCGCGGAAGGCGTTACACCATCCGAGAGATATGTCACCTAAAATTCTTGTAAGCAGTTGTCTTGTCGGCGAGAAATGCGCTTACGACGGCCGTGCCAGAACGTCCGATGCGGTCCGGGTGTTGTGCGAAAGGGTCGGCTGTGTCCTGATATGTCCTGAGATGGCCGGCGGGTTGGGCTGTCCGCGGAAAGCGCACGAGATAACGGCAGGGGACACTGCCGCCGATGTCCTGAAAGGCCGTGCTCGTGTTCTATCATCTTGCGGGGAGGATCATACCGATAATTTCGTGCGGGGCGCCGGGGCGGCACTGAGAGAAGCCAGGGCTAACCGTATTACCATGGCCATAATGAAATCCCGCAGTCCGTCGTGCGGAAAAGGCAGCGTTTATTCGGGCCGTTTTGACCCTTCGACTCAGGCTCCGGCCCTGGCCAGGAGCCTTCGCTCAGGATTCCGCACCCCGGGCCGTTAAGAGTGGTGCCTCGGGTTTGCCCGGGGGGCTTCACGGGACTCTTTGCGACGGCAATGGGGTGACTGTCCAACTTCTCCTCGAGCACGGCATTCGCGTTTTTACCGAAGAAGCTCTCCCCGACATCTAATCCGTTATCCTTTTGTGGTTCGGCGCGGCCGCTTTCAGCGGCCTTGCTCACCATTGAATCTTGCGGCGGACCACCCTGAGTAAGCGACGAACATAGTGAGAAGCGCGTCGGCCTTTCGACAAGTTCAAGGTCGACCCTGAGCAAATATAATGCGTCGAGGGGTCGAAGGTCTCCACGACGTAAGTCCGTGAGATTCAGTTGAAAAATACCGCGTAAGTGTTATAATGAACTGGCATGATAGAGAACTGTCTTTTTTGTGGTATTGCCGCAGGGGAAATACCGGCTGATATCGTTTATAAGGATGAGGAGATACTCGCCTTTAGGGATATCCGGCCTCAGGCGCCGGTGCACGTCGTTCTTATCCCGAGAAGGCACGTAGCGACCCTGAACGATATCTCAGGGAAAGATACCGCGGTTCTGGGCAGGATGTTTGATGTAGCCAGGGAAATTGCCGTCGGGAATAACGTTGCCGTGGAAGGATACCGGATAGTGGTCAATTGTAATAAAACCGCGGGGCAGGAAGTTTTTCATTTGCATATGCACCTTCTCGGAGGCAGAAAATTTTCGTGGCCGCCGGGATGATCCCCGAACATGATGGAGGAATACAATGATGCAAGGAGCTGAACGTCGAAAGTTTCCACGGATCAAGGATAAAAACATATCCATAAAACTGCTGGGGGACGGGTTTAATACGATAACACAGAGCCTTGATGTCAGCGCTTCCGGTATCTATTGCAAGGTTTCACGCCACATGCCCGTGATGACCAGGGTGCAGGTCGTGCTTTCAATACCGGGTAAAACCCGTGCGGCCTCTTCCATGAGGATGAACGTGGATGGTATCGTCGTGAGGGAACATCCCGTGAAGAAAGACGGCGAAGTGCAGTATTATGACGTGGCTATTTTTTTTAATACGCTTCTGCCCAAGGAGCGGAAACAGCTCATGCAATACATTGACAGACAGTCAGTGAAAACGAAATAGACCCTCACAATGCCGGTTATAACAAAATACCTGCCTCTTGAAACCAAAGGAAATACAGACGTCATTGATATAACTCCGGAATGCGCAAGCATGATAAAAGAAACCGGAATGACGAGCGGGGTCGTTGTGGTGTTCAGCCCCGGTTCAACGGGGGCTCTGACTGCGATCGAATACGAACCGAATCTTATTAAAGACCTCAAGAACGCTCTGGAAATAGTGGCCCCCGCCGATAAAGTTTACGAACACGGAAAAACATGGAATGATGACAACGGATCCGCGCATATCAGGGCGTCCCTGATAGGGCCTTCAATAGCCGTTCCGTTCGTCGAAGGCGCAATGACTCTGGGAACCTGGCAGCAGATCGTGTTCTGTGATTTTGATACCCGTCCGCGCCGGCGCCAATTAGTGGTTCAGATAACGGGAGATTGAGTGTCGGCCATGCGTAGTCCTGCCGGGAGACCGGTTAAGCTGATAATAAGCATGATTTTTAAAGAAGCCGAGACGCTTAAACGCGCTGAAAAATGCCTGCTTAAACTGTATGGATCCGCGGAAACTCTTGAATTCAGGCAGCCATTTGAATGGACTGATTATTATTCCGACGAGTTGGGGAGCCGCCTAAAGCGAAAAATAATATGTTTTCGTCTCCTTCATTCGAAGGAAAATATTTTCAGAATAAAACTGGCGACTAACAGGATCGAGGATCGGTTCAGGG
>JBDRNI010000080.1:0-5088 GCA_043811335.1 Candidatus Omnitrophota bacterium
CATTCTTTTTGTTCATAATGCCTTTTTCAGAATTCCGATTATTCCTTGTTCTTTCTCACCGTCCACAGCGGTCGGGGTCCTCCCTAAAACGGCCGCCCGCAGCTCTCCGATAACAAAAAACGACCCCGTTGCCAGTATCATGTCATTCTTTCCCGCGCGCGCTAACGCGGCTCCGAACGCTTCTTTCACACTTTCCGTTACACGGACACGCTTCCCTTTTACATATCCCCTGATAATATTCGGATCCATGGCGCGGCAAGTGGAAGCGCGCGTAAGGACTATTTCATCCGCAAGCGGCGCCAGGGCGCGGCATATCCCCTCAATATCCTTATCCCGCGAAACGCCCAGGAGGAGTATTAATCTATCATACCTGAATATCTTTTCAACAGAATTCTTCAGACGCACCGCGCTATCGCTGTTTTGAGCGCCATCAATGACCACTAGGGGCCGACGGCACAATATTTCCATCCTGCCGGGAATAAAGGCGTGTTTGATCCCGTTCCTGAAGGCCTCTTCATCCACTTTTCCCCCGCCCAGCGCTTCCTCACAAACGCCTACGGCGGTTGCACAATTCTCTACCTGAAAATCACCGGGCATGGATGTCTGGCAATCTCCGTAAAACCGCTTTCCGGTGCGGATATCAAATCGGCTTCCGTTTTCGCTGAGGCGCACACGGCCCCAGGTTATATCTTTTCCCGCAAGCAGCATGGGCGCGTTCTCGGAAACACACTTTTCCCTGATTATTTTCAAAACGTTTTCCCCCTGGGGAGAAACAATGCACCGGGCATTGTGTTTAATAATAGCCGCTTTTTCCCGCGCGATCCGCTCTATCCCGGGACCAAGCACGCGCATGTGGTCATAGCTTACGGGGGTTATACAGCACACCCCGGCATCCAGGGCATTTGTCGCGTCCAGGCGGCCGCCCATGCCTGTTTCCAGAACGGCAAAATCCACTTTTTCCATGCCGAAATAGAGAATAGCCATTAACGTATAGATCTCAAAAAAAGAAAATTTCGTTTCGGCGCCGGCGCCGAGCGAGGAACGTAAGCGTTCAACAACGCGCGCGATATCGTCTTCGGTGATGTCCACGGCGTTTATTTTTATGCGTTCGGCGGGAGAGACCAGATGCGGCGAAGTAAAAAGGCCTACACGGTATCCGGAGCTTTCCAGAATGGAAGAAACATACGTGCAGACCGACCCTTTCCCCTTGGTGCCGGCCACATGAATAATACGGTAAGCATCCTGCGGAGAGCCCAGTTTTTTCAAGA
Organism: Candidatus Omnitrophota bacterium; assembly: GCA_043811335.1. Classification (GTDB taxonomy): domain Bacteria; phylum Omnitrophota; class Gorgyraeia; order Tantalellales; family Tantalellaceae; genus CAZGOZ01. Next base: position 1,269 of record JBDRNI010000080.1, read on the forward strand.
CACGGCGAAGCTTGTCCAGATCAAAGTTCTGCGCGGCCTCCGGTGAACCGGGAGACGGCAGACCGATCTTTTCAAAATCGGTAAAGGCGTCCAGATACTTTAGAGCGTCATTGTAAGTAAACATGTTGGGGATTTAAAATTTAAATCGTTGAAAAACTCTTTTTCTGTCCAGGATGAGGCCCCGCAAGGGGCCGAAGAATCTAGATCCTTCGTCGCTTCACTCCTCAGGATGACGACGTTGGTTAGTGCCTGAAATGTCTTATGCCGGTGAACACCATGGGGATGTTGAAACGATTGCACGCGTCAATCACTTCTTTATCGCGGATGGAACCTCCGGGCTGTATGATAGCGACAATTCCGGCCTCGTGCGCTTTTTCTATTGAATCCGCTCTGGGAAAAAACGCATCGCTCGCAAGAACAGAACCCCGCGCTCTTTTTCCGGCCTTGCGCACGGCAATAATGACCGCATCCACGCGGGACATCTGACCGGCGCCTATCCCAACCGTTTTTGTCCCATACGCAAGCACGATGGCGTTGCTTTTCACATAACCGGCGACCTCCCACGCAAATATCAGAGATTCCATCGCTTCCTGCGACGGTTTAGCAACGGTAACCACCTTGAGATCATTTTTCGTGACCTTCTTAGTGTCAACGGCCTGCACAAGAATTCCTCCCGGAACTTTTTTAAGATCCATCTCTCCGCAAACTCCGGGTTTGGAAAAAGGGGCTTTCATTATCCTAAGATTTTTTTTGCCCGCAAAAAGCGCAAGCGCGTCTTTTTCATATCCCGGAGCTATTATGCATTCAATAAAACCGGCATTTTCAACAATAATACGCGCCAGACGCGCTTCCACGCGCCCGTTAAAACCTATGATACCGCCGAAAGCGCTTAATCGGTCGCTCTCAGCCGCCGCAAGATAGGCCTCTTCCAGTGACGCAGCCGTTGCCACGCCGCAGGGATTGCCGTGCTTGACGATACTCACCGCCGGTCGGGTAAAATCCCGAACCATTCCGGCCGCTGCGGCAAGATCCATGATATTGTTAAAAGAAAGTTCCTTTCCCTGGATCTGTTCGGCTCCGGTTATTAAAGTATCAACCCCGGATACGTCCCTGTAAAACGCTGCGCGTTGATGCGGGTTTTCCCCGTATCTGAGATCGCGTATCTTACGCATTTCTATCTTGAGATCCTCCGGGAACATTTCCTTTTTCGCAAGAGGATCGCTCCCTTTCATCAGATACTGCTTGATTTTTTCGTCATAAGAAGACGTCGCTGCAAAGGCCTCCGCGGCCAGGCCTTTCAGTGTTTTTCCCGAAAGCTGCCCCGTACTTTCAAGCTCACTGAGAATAGCCTCATACTGCGACGGTGAACTCACGGCCGCGACCGACCGGAAATTCTTGGCCCCCGCTCGCAGCATCGCCGGACCGCCGATATCTATATCTTCGGCGGCTTCGGTGTCCGTTACGCTTTTTTTTGAAACCGTCTTTTCAAAAGGATAAAAATTCACGACCACCATGTCAATTGCCGGGATTTTCTCGGCTTCAATCCGGCTCATGTGTTCTTTTTTTTCTCTCAGTGCCAGAATGCCGGCATGTATTTTCGGATGAAGCGTTTTGACCCTTCCGTCAAGCATCTCCGGAAAATCCGTATACGAAGCAACTTCGGTTACCGGAACACCCAGCGATTTGATCTTCTCGGCTGTCCGCCCGGTGGATATTATCTCTATGCCCAGACGCTCCAGTCCTCTGACAAAATCCTCAAGAGACGTTTTGTCCGATACGCTTATCAACGCCCTTTTTACCTTCACGATAATTTCCTTTTTTTTTTTACAGACCAAGAACCTTTATTTTCAGTTTTGTCATACTGATATCCGTCTGAAGTTTGTCCTTTTCCGAGACCATGTCCCCTTCGTCTTTTATAAGAGAATTCAATCTTTCATTCCATGCCTGTATTTCTTCCGGGGTCAGCACCAGTTTGTTCTTTTTCTCCATCAGTGTGTTAATTTCGTCTATGTCGCGCCCGATGTCCCGGATATTCTCTTTCACGCGTTTATACCGGCGTTCCATGTCCAGAAGATCCATTTCCAGACGCTTTTTTTCCGGCCAGAGTTTTCTTTTAGTGGCTTTCATTTCCACGGCGTGCTCTTTCTTTTCCTGCCGTTGCCTGTCTTTTAAGGCCTCTACGGCCTGACTCGTCTCCTGTTGTCTTTTGCTGAAAGCCTCTTCTTGCGAAGCCAGTTCTTGCTGAAGGGAATCTCTTTTATCAACAATTCTCTGAAAAGAAGAATCATGCGCCAAGATCTTTTTTTCCAGCGCAGCACGGTCTTCCGAACATCCCTGAGATAATAACCCTACGGCAAGCGCCGACAAAACCCCCATCCTGAGATATGAAAACATACGTTTACCCCCTTCCAGCCTCATCAGCAGACGTTAACTCTTATGTGAAATTCCAAATAACAAAGCACAAAATTCAAAATAAATCCAAAATCTCAAATTCAAATACCGAAACCCTATTTTGTGCTTTGAATTTTGTCATTTGTCATTAACTCGTCCCCTTCTTCACTGTATCCTTAAACTCGGCAAATCCCGCCAGAATTGCGATGCCTCCTCCGAGAATCAGAATAACAGGGATGACCCCCTTCATAACAATCAGAAATTCACGGCTCCAGACCACGAGAAGTATCACTCCAAGAAGAGCCACAACAGTTCCTATCGAGAGACCTAAAACTTTTCCCATTTTTTCACCTCCGGTCGAAAGTTCTCCTCTCCTCACTGCAGAAGAAAAGTCGCAATGGACAGATAGATCAACACGCCTATCACATCATTCAACGTGGTTATCAGAGGTCCCGAGGCTATCGCCGGGTCTATGCCCATCCGCTTGAATACAACAGGCGTCACTACCCCGACAAAATTAGACCATACCACGACCAGAAAGATCGAAAGGCCCACGATCGCGCCGACAAGGCTGTTTTTCATCCAGATATTCGCGAGAAGCGTCAGCACGACGCCGCATACAAGGCCGAGCCAGAGGGCTATTTTTAACTGTCTCCATATTTCTTCCCCGACTTTTGAAAAGTCCATCGACCCGAGGGCTATTTCCCTTACAACGACAGTGGATGCCTGAACGCCTGAATTACCGCCGGTAGCGGTTATCACCGGAATAAAAGAAACCAGCGCAATTGTTTCGGCAAGCGTCACTTCAAAACTCCGGATGACCATTCCGGTAATAATGCTGCCGAGCATGCACGTTATAAGCCATGGAAGTCTGTTTCCCGTCGCCGCTGCCGTCGTTTCCGTTCCCTCTTCCTCCTCTATCGTACCCGTCATCTTGCTTATATCCTCAGCGTGTTCCTCATCCATGACGTCTATAATATCATCCGCGGTTATGCGCCCGATCAAACGCCCTTCACTGTCTTCAACGGGCATGGAAAAGATGTCATATTTTTTCATGATCATGGCGGCTTTTTCCAGATCTTCGCTTCCGATAACCGAGCGAACTTCTTTCTCCATGATGTCTTTTATAACGGTGCCTTTCGGCACGGTCAGTAATCTTCTCATGGGCACCACTCCCCGGAGCCGCATGTCCTCGTCCACGACATAGACGTAAAAGATGTCTTCGTTAACCTCAAGGTTGCGGATATGCTGGATGGCGGCTTCAACATCAATGTTTTCGGAGACATAAATGAAATCGGGATTCATGACGCGGGCGGCGCTTTCGGCGGGATAACTGAGAATCTCTTCCACTTCCTCCGCGTCTTTTTTCTCGATCAGCTCAAGAATATGCTCCCGTCCTTCTTCAGGGATCTCCTCCACGATGTCGGCA
>JBDRNI010000081.1:0-23585 GCA_043811335.1 Candidatus Omnitrophota bacterium
CGAGCAAGTGAGCGAAGCGAACGCGCCGAGGGACCAGATAAAAGCGAAGCAAAAATTGATCCCGAGCAAGTGAGCGAAGCGAACGCGCCGAGGGACCAGAGGGGCGAATAATTATTCGCCCGTACGTCTTTTATTGCCATGCTCATGAGCCCATTTTCTATTGGTCTAGATATTGGTCTCATTTTTATACACAATAAGGAGGCAGCATCAACATCAGGGACGAAATAGCGAAATTGATTACCATTCAGAAGATTGATGCCAAGATGTTTGATATATGTGCCCGGAAGGAGGCTATTCCGGCGAGGATACAAGAGATGGATAAGTCTCTTGACGAAAAGGGCAATGCGACACTTGTCGCTGAAGACGCTCTTAAAAAACTGCAGGTTAGAAAGAACGAGAAAGAAACGGACATAAAAGCAAAGGAAGAAGCCATAAATAAGCATCAGGCACAGCTTTATGCCATAAAAAACAACAAGGAATACACAGCTCTGCAGAATGAAATAGACAGCATTAAAGCGGATATTTCTCTATTGGAAGAGGAAATCATAAATCTTTTTGACGAAATTGAAACGGCACAGGCAAAGCGTGAAGAAGAAAAGAGAACTCTGGATGAGGAAGAACAGAAGGTTGAAACGGAGAAAACCGCAATAAAAGCTGAGGGGGAACAACTCTCAAAGCAGCTTGACGGATTTAATGCGGAAAGAACTGCTCTGGCCGGCAATGTGGATACGACCGTTTTAAAACAGTATGAAAGGATCCGGGAAAATCGCGGACGTCTCGCGATCGTTCCGGTTAAAGGGGATCTTTGCGGAGCGTGCAATATGCTTCTGCGCCCCCAAATAATAAACGAAACGAGAATCGGAAAAAATATAGTCTACTGCGAAAATTGCGCCCGAATACTTTACGCGGCAGACTGATCGGGAGAATTGATATGTTCAGGATTTTCACTGACGGCGGTTCACGGGGTAATCCCGGACCGTCCGGGATAGGTGTAGTCGTTTTTAACGAAGAGGGTAAAAGAATAGCGGAAATATCCCGGTACATAGGGATAGCCACAAATAATGTTGCGGAATATCTGGCGATTATCTACGCGCTGCAGGAGGCGGTTCACTTGAAGATAAAAACGCTCACTTTGCATGTAGACAGCCAGCTTGCGGCAAAACAGCTTAAAGGGGAATACAAGGTAAAGGACCAGAAGATACGCAGGTTTTTTGACCTTGCGCTGAATCTCTTCAGGGAATTTGATAAAATTGAGATAAAAGAAATTCCCCGGGAAGAGAATAAAGAGGCAGACATCCTTGTGAACAAAGCCATAAATCTCAAGGCACTTGTGTAGGTTCATTTGAAGCGGATCGGGTGATTGCTTTCCGCCTTTTACGGCGGGGAGAGGAAAGTCCGGGCTCCACATAGCGGCGCAGCGGGTAACACCCGTCAATCGAAAGATTAGGATCCCGAGATCCGGGATTTCCTTCAGGGGGGGTAATATCACACCGCTGAAGGAAAAGAGCCACAGAGACGAGTCTTTCCGTGCTTATCTATCTACTTGGTATGCACGGAAAGGGTGAAACGCGGCAATCTCTGCGTGGAGCAAGACCAAATAGGAAAGGAACCGGTATCCGGTACGAAGCGGCTAGTTTCGTCTGACTTTCGGGTAGGTCGCACGAGGTGGGCAGCAATGCCAACCCAAGATGGATAATCACCGGGCAGGTTTACCTGCTTACAGAACCCGGCTTACAGATCCGCTTCAATGAAGTATTTTAGATGTTTATCAAAAGAAAACATATAGCGGTTGTTGTCTTCTCCTCGCTCGTTGTCGTGATTGTTTTTGCGTCAACTCTCATCGGATATACTTTATACATACAGTGGAAAAAAGACAGTTTCACGGGCAAATATCATGTTTCCATAGGCCGACTAACGGCTGAACTGTTCAGAAAGAACATAGTTCTGTCAAATGTCAACGTTAAGGAAGCACCCGGTGATGAACATTTTCCTGCAGTTCCCCTCTTGGAAGGAACCCTGAAAAATTCTTCCGGCAAGACAATAACTTCCGTTTTACTCGAGGTTTCATTTTTGGCTCCTGACGGAACAGTTGAATATTATGGACAATTTTATCCTGTCGGCGGGAAACCTCCTCTATTGGGTGTAACCCTTTTTGAAAAAAAACACGAAGAAGACGTGCTTCTGTCCGGGCAAAGCTTGTCTTTTAGCCATTTTTTAAAGAATTGTCCCCGTCGAGTTATCCGCCAGCTTTCTTCCGGAACAAATTTTGCCAGAGGTTCATCAAAAAACACATTAAAAATGGTATGTTCTGTCGTGGAGGTAAGTGTAACGTGAGAAAACTGGGTATCATTGTATTTATTTCAGTGCTACTGATCATAGGCCTTATTGTGGTAGCATTTTTTTACATTGATTTAAGCGGACACAGAGGGTCCTCTTATGGTCTTGTGGTGAAAGGAACCCGGGTTGGATCCGTTACTATTGATCGATACTCTACGGAAGACAAAATAATATACAAGAGCGTAGTCGAATATCCCCATTCCGACGAGTATCCGATTATACACGGAAAACTATTTCTTCAAAAAAAGGGCATGACCCCTCTACGATTTCTGCAGGAGGCCCAAGGCACCCGGGGCCGAAAGAAGGAGATTCTCATAGAGTTTGACGCCGGAAAATTTGATTTTCTTTTTATAGAACCGCCCCGGTTTATCTCTCTCCAGGAAAAGATGGAAAGTGACCTGATGATCCTTTCTCCGGCCAATCTAATGCTATATTTGCCGATAATGGAAAAATATAATTTTTGGAGGAAGGGAACACAGTTTTTTGACGTGCTGGTCCCGGTTGACGGGCCGATACCGCCGATCCGCGACCGGATCGAGATCCGGTATCTGGGAGATGCCTATATCCCCGTCATGGGGCGGCGGCACGAGGCGGAAAATTTCAGTATCAGTTCCGAAACCCTGCCGACCGCAAGAATATATTTATCAAAATATTCGCACAGAATGTTGACGTTGAAAGTAGGCAAGACCGGGATGAAATTCGTGCTTGTTGATCTTATGGAAAACCCCTGGAAAAGAATAAGATCCGCGCTGGATGAGTTTTTCGTATATATCAGATTGAGGATGTCCGGCGTAACAGCAGCACCGAAAAAAAAGGCAGCAGCACCTTTGAAGACGGTAACGGCGCTTGCCGTGGAAAGTCCGGCGGAAAAAAAGACCAGGGAGATCCTCTTCGAAAGCGGCAATCAGACTCTCGTAGGGCAATTGCACTTGCCGAAGGGAAACGGTCCTTTCCCGGGGGTGCTGATCGTTCCGGAAGACGGCCCGGGAACGAAGGGCGAGCAGCACTTTAAAAATGAGATCGGAACATGGCTTTCCGATGCGGGATATGTCGTTCTGAGCGTTGATAGACCCTCTCCGGGCAAAGTTCAGGGAAATTTCAACGATCAAAATGATAACGCGAGAGTAGGGAATATTGCCGCGGCCGTGGCGTACCTTGAACGATTTCCCACCATACAAAAAAATGCCATAAGCATTATCGGTCACGGCGGCGGCGGATATCTGGCGCTGAAAGCCGCTTCAAGGCTTCCGGAAGTGCGCTCTTGCATTCTTTTGGGAACTCCATTATCAGCGGATGAACAATCTTTTTTTAATGCACCTTCTAAAGAAAGTATTCTGGCGCTGCTCTACAACGCAGAGATCCTGCCTCTGAAAGAGGCTGTGCTGGAAGCGATGATGGTAAAGATCAAAAAGCACATGAGTGATGTCGCATATTCCACGAAAAAATTTTCGTATTACACGGGAGTGAAAGTGCCGCTTGCTGAGTATCGGGAATTCCTAATGAGGAAACCGCGTGAAGAAATAGCCGCTTTTGAGAGACCCGTGTTGCTGATTTTTGGAAAAGAGGACAGGCAGGCCAGCGCACAGGCGATAGACACTCTGAAAAGAACGATTGGGGAAAAGCAGACAAATGTTAAGATCGTGGTATGGAAGGAACTGGGCAAATACGTGGGTGCGACACAAAAAAGTAATTCGTCCTGGCAGTTTTTGCCGAATACGGATGTGTTTAAAATTATTTCAGATTGGCTTGATAAAAATGTCAGGCCTGAAAAAAGTCCCATTTTGGAGGGACAACAAAATAATGTTATTGCATGATACTTTAGACAAAAAACCCGGAAGGAGAGATGGAAATGAAGACAGCAACACATGTTGCGATCATGATTGTTCTGACGTTGTTTTCCACAGCAGCAGTAGCTGATGCAGCGGATGTTTCCGCTAACAATCCAGGGAAGGTTAATTCCGAGGAGGCCAAGGCCTGTGCTACTTCTCCGGCAGGGCCCGTGGAAAAAGCCGAAAGAGGGTTAACTAACGTTCTTTTGGGCTGGACAGAAATACCCGGAAAGGTAATATCTCTTACAAAAAAGACAAATCCGGTTCAGGGCCTGGTTTTCGGAGTGTTTCAGGGAACATGCAATGCATTCGTCCGCACGGTTTCGGGTGTAGCAGACGTGGTTACCTTCCCAATCGGCCGATATGATAAACCCGTTATTGCGTACGATACATCCGATAGCGCGAGGAGTAGGGGCGGCGAGGAGCAATAACCAAGATACAAGAAACAAGATACAAACAATAACCAATGACCAAATTCAAATAACCAAACAATCCAGAAAAAGCCCTCTCATTTGGTTATTGGTTATTTGCGCAGCAGGGCGTCTTGACGGCGATAGCCTGATGTGTTATACTTTCGCCGACGATAAAAATGAAAGAAAAACTGCCGGAAAGAAGACGATTTGTAAGAACGCGGAGACCCTTAAAAATCACGGTTAGAGAGGGTGATCGTATAGAGGAAACTGTTACTCGTAATCTGTCTCCTGTAGGGGTACGGTTCGAGGTCGGCCAAGAGCTGAAATCCCCCGGGGATATAGAGATAATGCTCTCTATCCCGTCGTCTGAGGTCCCGATCCATATCACGGGCAAAGTTGTGTGGCAGACCAAGCAAAGTCTGGAAGATAAATCCCCATATGACGTCGGCGTGAAAATTAGCCGTGTAGAGGACAAAAACAAGAACGATTTTTTGCGCTATCTTTGTGATTTGCTTTATGCCTCGGTTCATGAGGTGAGAACGTAAGAAACCCGGGAGGTGTATTTTGTGTTTTTATAGATTGATATGTATTTCGGTGATCTGCCTTTTTCTTGCGGGCTGTGCGGATGTCACGTTGCCGCCGGCAAAGAAATTTTTTAAGGATCCCCTGGGGACCGGTTCGCTTAAACTTGGCATGTCAAAAAATCAAGTTGCGTCTATCTACGGCGAGCCTAACACAAAAAGGATGGTTACTGCCCCTGAGTGGAGCGAACCGAGAGAGGAATGGCTTTACAGAGCCGCTTATTCAACACTGCCGGTAAATGTCGGTTTTCTCGCCGCGGACATGTATCTTTATTTTGACGGAGAGAACCTCACAAATATACGGCAGGAACCGTTTAAAGAAACAGAATCGACCGATGACGATGAACACATTAAGTGATATCGTGATATTTCGCGCTATTTTTGAGAGAAAACTTAGTGTCGGCGGCATGATGATATCAAAAATAAAAACTTACATGGCTATGAAGAAGGAACAGTATGTTGCGAACCTTATGCAAATCTAAGCTGGTCGGCGGATGTATAACGGCAAAAGAGCCCTGATACAACGGCAGCATTGGTATAGATAAAACTATCATTGACGCCGCGGATATCATGCCCGGAGAACAGGTGCACGTGCTTAATGCCGCTAACGGAGAACGGTTTGTGACTTATGTTATCGAAGAAAAACCGAACTCGGGTAAGATCACGTTATATGGACCTGCGGCAAGAAAAGGAAATCTCGGAGATTCCCTCGTGATACTCTCTTATTGCCTCATGGAAACAAAGGAAAGCCGCAATTTCAACGTGCGTCAGGTTGATTTGGGAAAAAACAACCAGCTTAAAAGCAGATAAGTGACATCATTAGAGCTTAAGATATATCCTGATTCATGCCTTCGGACCAAGACCCGGCCGGTTAAACAATTTACTTCCGAAATAAGCGAGACTCTTCGTGAGATGCAGGTGTTGATGTATGCTAACGGAGGGATCGGGCTTGCCGCAACGCAGGTGGGCCTGAAGTTTCGCATGCTCATAGTTGAGGTGGAAGATGATTCCATGTGGCTTATAAATCCTGAAATTCTCGAAAAATCAAAAGAAAAATCAGAAATGGAAGAGGGGTGTCTCAGTGTACCCGGCATAACAGTTAACATTAAACGACCTGAAAAAATAAAAATACGCGCCAGAAACGAACGAGGCGATTTATTTGTAAGGGATTTACAAGGGCTTGCCGCAAGAGCCGTTCAACACGAGGTTGACCATCTTAACGGCAAACTGATCATTGACTATTTAGGTCCGGTCAGGCGTTTGGTCGCCGTAAGAAAGATAGAGGCAGCAAAGCGCGGACAAAAAAACAAAACATGCGAGGTGGTGTGCAATGATGGAAAAAAGCATAACAGAAAGCCTGAACAAAGCGCTTAAAAACAAGGAACTCATTCGAGTGTCGGTTCTCCGGATGCTTATTTGTGAGATAAAAAATAAAAAGATAGCGGACAGAGTAAAGGAACTTGACGACGAAAAGATTCTCAAAATTGTCCAGAAAATGGCGCGACAGCATAACGAATCAATAGAGCAATTCAAGAGGGGTAACCGCGAGGATCTTGTGGAAAAGGAGATGAAAGAGCTTGAGATATTGAAAAAATACCTTCCCGAGCCGGTTTCTGAAGAGGAAATTAACCGTATTGTTTCCGACGTGATCAGCCGAACCGGAGCGGCATCGTTGAAAGACCTGGGAAAAGTCATGGGTGAATGCCTGAGCCTTCTCAAAGGACGCGCCGACGGCCGGATCGTAGGCGAAATTGTCAGAAAAAAATTATCGTGAACGAAAACGAACAGGATCATAATAAGTGGATATAGCCCTTTTTGTGCTGTTACTTGTTGCTTCTGCTTTTTTTTCCGCATCGGAAACCGCATTCCTTTCTCTCGATAAGATCAGGATCAAACAAATCGAAAAAACCGGCCACACAGCCGAGCATGTTGCATCGCTGGCTTCGGACATGCACAAACTGCTTGTCACGGTTCTGGTCGGAAACACCTTTGTCAATATTGCTGCAAGCGCCGTTCTGTCGGGGTTTTTATATCGTGTTGTCGGAGAAAAAAGTGTCGGTCTTTCCATCGCCGTAGTGGCAGTCGTTATCCTTATTTTAGGAGAAGTAACGCCCAAGATGTTCGCTTTGGGTAACGGGGAAAAAGTCGCATTTCACGTGGCCGTTCCGTTGAGAATAATAGAGATAATCCTCAAACCCATTCGTCTGGTGGTCAGCGGAATTGCATTCAGTGTTATCCGTTGTTTCGGCGTGAAAATATCCCATGAACGTCAAAAAATAACAGAACAGGATATTCGCTTCATGTTTCTTCTCGTAAAAAAGAAGGGCATCGTCAAGGAGCGTGAAAAAAATATGATCGACAGTATACTTGAATTTAAGGAACTAAACGCGGCGGATATCATGACACCCCGCATAAATATCGTGGCGCTTGATCTTTCTCTGGAGAGAACCGCGCTTGTGAAAAAAATAAAAGAAAATCATTATTCGCGCCTTCCAGCGTATGTACATACCCTCGACAATGTTGAGGGCATTATACATTCCAAGGATATTCTTTTGGGTAGCGCGATGCCGGCAAAAAACCTTATTCGTCGGGGATTCTTTGCTCCCGAAAGCATGAAGATAGACGATCTTCTGCAACAACTTCAAAAAGCACACACACACATGGCTGTGATCACGGACGAGTACGGGGTCACATCCGGAATAGTGACCATCGAAGATATCCTAGAAGAAATTGTTGGCGAGATAAAAGATGAATTTGATGTTGAAGCTCCGAAGATCCGGAAAATCTCCCAAAACAGCTACGAGATCGAGGGACAGACCCATATTGATGAAGTAAACGAAATAACGGGTCTTTCCATACAAACGGAGAAAGTGGATACTATAGGCGGATATGTTATTTTGCGAATGGGGAAAATTCCCCGGTCCGGAGATAAAATGCGAATCGGAAATACGCTGATAACTGTAAAAGATGTTTCAAAGAATCGCATTACAAGCATTATCATTGAAAAGGATGATAAAGAAACAGAACTTTCTTCTCGATAAAACCGTACAAAATGATCACACTCTACACGATCCTGATTTTCGCTGCACTCGCTTTACAGGCTTTTTTTACGGCCTCAGAAGTGGCGCTTACATGCGTGAACAGGGCAAAACTCAGGCATCTTGCCTCCTCCGGCGGCAAATATGCCTTAAAACTTGAAAAATTTCTGAAAAAAGAAGGGGTATACCTCGGAACTACCCTTGTCGGAACTAATGTGTGCATGGTAGTCGCCAGCATACTCGCGACACGGGTATTTGCGGAGCATTTTACTCCGACCGCCGCAATCACTCTTGCTACGCTGGTAATGACGCCGCTGGTGCTTATTTTCGCGGAAATTATACCCAAAATGATAGCACAGCAGTTTTCTACGGCGTTAGCCCTGATAGTGATAACACCTCTAACCGGGTTTTTTCGTCTATTTTATCCGTTGGTCGTCCTTGTCAATGCCGCCGCGCGTTCAATTCTGGCACCGTTCAGGAAACATATCACGGCACGGTCGGTAACGCCCACAAGAAGTGATCTTAAAAAAGCACTTCTTCTGGGATATGAGGCGGGAGGAATGGAAGCAGATGAAGTTACACTGATACATAAAGTGCTGGATTTCGGTTCGAAAAAGGCAGAGGAGATAATGGTCCCGATAGAAGAGGTATCATCTATCAGTTCAAATACCACGACCGGGGTGATTAAAAAACTTGCCGCCCGGACGGGTTTTTCCAGATTTCCCGTTTATGAGACAGATGTGAAAAATATCATTGGTATTGTTAACATTTATGATATACTTTTCAGGACAACCGGTAGCGATGACAACGTGCGGATAAAAAGCTTTATCCGCAATCTGGTTCGTGTGGATCGGAACGACGGTCTTGATATAGGTTTGATGCGCCTGCGCCATAAAAAACAGCCAATGGGGGTTGTAACCGGCAACACCGGTAATATTGTCGGTATTGTGACAATAGAAGACATGTTGGAAGAGATCGTAGGAGAGATCGAAGACAGTAAATGAGCAGCCGGAAAATTCCTTATGTGTTTAACTGCTCATCCTGAGGAACGCAGTAACGAAGGATCTCAAAATGGGCCTTATATTTGTAATCCCCGTTATAGTTATTATCGTCGCTTCTGCCGTATTGGTAAAGATCGCGTCAGTGGCGCTTAATCTTACCGGGCTTGATGAAAAAAGAGCCTTTTTTCAGGCCCTTTCCGCTTTCACGGGCACGGGATTTACCACTCGGGATTCCGAATTGGTCGTCCGGAATGACATCCGCCGGAAGATCATAATGTTCCTCATGATAATGGGCAACGCGGGGCTTGTTTCGGTGATTACCACCCTCATGCTTTCTCTTTTTGAGGGTGGAGGACTGACTCCCCTTTTAGTTAATATCACGATAATTCTTCTGGCGGTGCTTCTTTTAATAAAAATATCGCTGAACAAAAAACTCACGGTAAAATTGACAAAAAAAATACAGGCCAGACTCATGCAGAGTTCTTCTTTTGCGAAACGGCCCGTTGAAGAGATTCTCCGCCTTGCCGAAGGTTATGGTGTAGCCGAGGTGACGTTGAACGAAGGAAACAGTGATATCGGCAAATCGCTTTTTGAAGCGTCATTTAGGCAAAAGGATATTCTTATTCTGGCGATAGAAAGAGGTACGGGTGTAATTCCGGCGCCACACGCAAATGACCGTCTGTTACAGAATGATATGCTTGTATGCTATGGAAAGTTGGAAAACATCTCCCGGATTGGGCAAGGCAATACTGAGGACACGGATGAGGAATAATTAAAAAACACAAAAGAAACAAGATACGGGAAGGTAATAACCAATAACCAAGTTACAAGATACAAATAATATCCAAATTGCAATAATCAAACAGCAGATTATTCAGAGTTATTAATTTTGATTTTTTACATCTCTCTCTTGTTTGGTTATTCGAATTTGGTCATTGATTATTGTTTGGTTATTGTAACTTGTATCTTGGTTATTCATATTCATTGTTCTCAGTACATTCAGCGTTTCAATGGAGGATTAGATGCGTAATACCTTTTCAATCTTGGTCGTGGTTTTATTGACCGTATTCCTGTCCGGCTGCGGAGAGACCATAAATGGAATGGTCAGAGATACCAAACGCGTAGGCGCGGGCATTCACAAGGTTTTCGTCTGTGATGAAAAATAACTCAAAAATGGTGATGTTCTCAAACGAACGGTTTTTTGTTTTTTTTTCTTGACTACCGGTGATCTATCGTAGATAATGTTTTCAAAGTAAGGGGCCGTATCTATCGGAACAAAGACGTTCTACCTGTTGGGGAACGTCTTTTTTTTTACCTGCCGAGTCCCGGCAATATGTGGCGAAGAAGGTTAAAGTAGCGCGATTTTGGGGGATAAATGTTCAAGATCATAAAAAAAAGACAGCTTAATCCGGAAATTTTTCTTCTGGAATTTGCAGCCCGCGATATCGCGCTGGCCGCTGAGCCAGGACAATTTCTGATATTCCGCGTTGACAAAACAGGCGAGCGTTTTCCGCTTACATTGTATGACTGGAACAAAACGCAGGGGACGGTAACGGTGGTGTGCCAGGCCGTGGGTGTAAGTACTAAAAAGCTTTGCGCTCTTAACGAGGGGGAATCTGTCCTTGATATCGTAGGTCCTCTGGGACACGCGGCCAAAATTGAAAAACTGGGAAAAGTAATCTGTATCGGCGGCGGCGTGGGAACTGCCGAAGCATATCCCATAGCCCGGGCAATGAAGAACGCAGAAAATAATGTAACGGCAATAATCGGCGCACGCGCCGCTGAGCTTATCCTCTGTGAAAATGAAATGAGGAAATTCTGTGACAAGGTTTATATCACTACCGATGACGGTTCCCGGGGAAAAAAAGGTTTTGTCACCGACGTGCTCCGGGATCTTCTGGATGCCGGCGGTTATGACCTGATATTTGCCATAGGACCCGTTATAATGATGAAAGCTGTTTCCGAAGTAACACGGCCGCACGCGGTCAAGACACTGGTATCCCTGAATGCGATCATGATAGACGGAACGGGCATGTGCGGGGGATGCAGGATCCGGTATGAGGGTAATCCACGATTCACGTGCGTTGACGGTCCTGAATTTGACGCCCATCTCGTGGATTTTGAGGATCTACTACGGCGTCAGGAAAGATATAAAGACAAAGAAAGATCCGCAATGGACCATCATGACGATGCCTGTCGGATCGGCCTGGGAAAGACGAAAAAATGAGGGAACAGGACCCAAAAAAACGTATAACTAATTTTGACGAAGTTCCTTACGGCTACAGCGAGAAAGAGGCCGTGCAGGAGGCCTCACGATGCCTTCAGTGCAAAAACGCGCCGTGTGTTACGGGATGTCCCGCGGAGGTGGCTATCCCCGAGTTTATCGCAGCCATCCGGGAAAAACGCTCCGATGATGCCATTTCCATTATTCACCGGACAAACAATCTGCCCGCGGTTTGCGGAAGAGTCTGTCCCCAGGAAGACCAATGCGAAAAAACGTGTGTTCTCATTAAAACGGGTAATCCGATAAATATCGGCGGTCTTGAGCGTTTTGCGGCAGACAGGGCGCAAAAAAGCACACTGAAGCCGGCTGCCCGCCCCCGTGAGGCTGACAAAAAGAAGAAAGTAGCGGTCATCGGATCGGGACCCGCCGGACTAACCTGCGCGGCGGATCTTGCCCTTTTGGGATATCACGTGACAATATTTGAAGGTCTGCACGAGGTGGGCGGAGTACTCGTTTATGGGATCCCTGAATTCCGCCTTCCCAAAAGCATCGTGGCAGAAGAAGTCGACCGGATTAGAACGCTTGGTGTAGAAGTGAAGCTAAATTACGTTATCGGAAAAACCCGGAGTTTTAAAGACCTGAGAAAAGATGGATTCAAGGCCTTTTTTATCGCCACGGGCGCAGGGCTGCCTTATTTTCTCGGGATCGACGGAGAATCTCTCAATGGAGTATACTCAGCCAACGAATTCCTGACACGCGTGAATCTCATGAAAGCATACAAATTTCCGGAATATGACACGCCTATAAACGTGGGCAAAAATGTTGCTGTTATAGGTGGTGGAAACGTTGCGATGGATTCCGCGCGTTGCGCTCTGAGACTCGGCGCCGAAAAGGTTCGTGTTGTTTACCGGCGTACCGAGCGCGAAATGCCGGCCAGGATTGACGAGATCCACCACGGGAAAGAGGAAGGAATAGAATTCTGTCTTCTGACGAGCCCTGTCTCAATGCGGGGAGACGATAAAGGCCGTATAAATAAAATGGTCTGCCACAAAAATCGTCTTGGTGATCCCGATCCCAGCGGACGGAGACGACCGGTGCCGGTAGACGGGTCGGATTTTGAGCTGGATATAGACACCGTGGTTATCGCTATCGGTAACGGGCCTAATCCGCTGCTTCTCCGGACGGTTATCGGGCTCGAGCTCAATAAGAGAGGTAACATTAAAGCGGATGAGAACGGGCAAACAAGCGTGAAAGACATTTTTGCCGGTGGAGATATCGTGACCGGTTCCGCCACGGTTATTGCGGCCATGGGAGCCGGAAAACAGGCTGCAAGGGCGATTGACGTCTATCTGCAAAAAAGCGCCACAAGCGGAAAGTGAGCCTGCAAAGAAGGAATGTATTGAGTTTTCGGGCACCACACTTATAATAGTAATGTTTGAGCGGGAACTACTAACAAACTAAACGGAGAAAAAAGATGCCGAAACGAAAAGATATCCATAAAATACTTATAATAGGTTCAGGGCCGATCATAATAGGCCAGGCCTGTGAATTTGATTATTCCGGCACACAGGCGTGCAAGGCGCTGAAAGAGGAAGGATATGAAGTAGTTCTGGTCAATTCCAATCCGGCGACGATAATGACCGATCCCGATACGGCGGATAAGACGTATATAGAATCGCTGACCATAGAAACACTGACTAAGATCATTGAAAAAGAGAGACCCGATGCTCTGTTGCCGAACCTTGGAGGACAAACCGCGTTGAACCTTGCCTCAAGCCTTCACAAAGAAGGAATACTGGAGAAGTTCAATGTAGAAGTTATAGGCGTTACGACAGACGCGATAGAAAGAGGCGAAGACCGTATCGCTTTCAAAGATACCATGAACCGGCTCGGGGTTTCGACCCCGCGGTCTGAACCTGCTCATTCAGTTGAAGAGGCCGAAAAGATCGCGGAAAAACTCAAATATCCGGTAGTCCTGCGCCCCGCATACACCATGGGAGGAACGGGCGGCGGAATAGTATACAACGTGGAAGATCTCCGCACCATTGCGGCCAGGGGCCTGGCCGTAAGTCTTGTGCATCAGGTTCTCGTGGAAGAGTCCGTTCTTGGGTGGGAAGAATTGGAACTTGAAGTCGTCCGGGACCAGAAAAACCAGAAAATAACGGTGTGTTTCATTGAAAATATTGACGCGATGGGGATCCATACCGGTGACAGTTTCTGCACCGCGCCCATGCTGACCGTTCCCGATAAACTCCAGAAGCGCATGCAGGAGCTTTCCTATAAAATCGTTGACGCCATCGGTGTCGTCGGAGGTACGAATGTTCAGTTTGCCCATAATCGCATTGATGATCGGTTGGTAGTAATAGAAATAAACCCCCGAACTTCCCGTTCGTCAGCTCTTGCGTCAAAGGCCACAGGATTTCCGATCGCGCGGATCTCAACCAAACTCGCGACAGGGATCACCATGGACGAAATGCCCTACTGGAAAGAAGGGACGCTGGAAAAATATGCGCCAAGCGGCGATTATGTCGTAATAAAATTCGCGCGGTGGGCATTTGAAAAGTTCCCCCAGGCGAAAGATGTCCTCGGAACCCAGATGAAAGCCGTCGGCGAGGTCATGAGCATCGGAAAGACTTTCAAGGAGGCTTTCCAGAAAGCCATCCGCTCTCTTGAAATTAAGCGATACGGTCTCGGTCAGATCGAAAAATTCAAAAAACTTTCCGCAGAAGAACTGAAAGAAAAAATCTCCGCACCGTCAAGCGAGCGGATCTTCTTGATATATGAAGCTCTTATCAAGGGTGTGCCGTCGGACGAAATTTCCCGGCTGACGCATATCGGCTCGTGGTTCATAAACGAGATGAAAGAACTTACGGGACTTGAGAGGGAACTGCAGGCGTTTTCATGGAAAGATCTCCCGAATGAAAAACTGGCGAAAGCCAAGGAATGGGGTTTTTCCGACAGATATCTCGCCAACCTTTTCGAAGTCGCCGAGTCTGACGTTCGCGAGAAGCGAATACTCATAGGAAAACACGGACGTTTTGAGGCCGTCCCCGTCAGCGGTGTTGAAAACCAGGCTTATTATTATTCCACATACATAGCAGAAGACAGCGTTCCCGTGTCCCCGAATAAGAAAGTCATGATCCTCGGCGGCGGGCCGAACCGGATAGGGCAGGGGATAGAATTTGATTATACCTGTGTTCACGCGGCGTTCGCTTTGCGCGATGAGGGATTTGAAACCATCATGGTCAACTGCAATCCTGAAACGGTATCAACGGATTATGACACGTCAAACAAGCTTTATTTTGAGCCGCTGACGGTAGAAGACGTATTGACTATTTATGAAAAGGAACGGCCGGACGGAGTTATTGTTCAATTTGGAGGTCAAACACCTCTGAACATAGCGCAGGAACTGAAAAATTGCGGCATGAAAATTTTGGGAACAACTCCGGAAAGTATTCATCTGGCTGAAGACCGTGAACATTTCAGTAAAAAAATGAAAGCTCTCGGTATTCCGCAGCCGGAAAGCGGCATCGCCCGCTCTTTGGACGAGGCCGTCACGATAGCCGAAAAAATAGGTTATCCTCTCATGGTCAGACCATCGTACGTTCTGGGCGGCAGAGGGATGGAGATCATATATGACGAGGGAATGCTTCACAAGTACGCCGTCAGTGCCATTGATGTAAGTCCTGAACATCCGATGCTTATTGACCGTTTTCTTGAAAGAGCGGTCGAGGTGGAGGTAGATGCCCTTTCCGACGGCACCGATACGTTTGTAGCCGCCGTGATGGAACACATTGAACATGCCGGGGTCCACTCCGGAGATTCAGCATGCGTGATCCCATCCAGAACGATAAAGGATGAACATCTCGAAACAATTGATAAGTATACAAAAGCTATTGCAAAGGAATTGAAGGTTATCGGCCTCATGAACATTCAGTATGCCATCTGCGACGATAAGGTTTACATCCTTGAAGCCAACCCCAGGGCCTCACGAACGGTTCCCTTGGTATCAAAGATGATAAAAATTCCTATAGCCCGTATAGCAACCCTCTTGACGCTCGGAAAGAAAATTGGCGCGTTTCCGGAACTTACAAGGACTGACATACCATATGTCGGTGTTAAAGAAGCCGTTTTTCCGTTTAACATGTTCCCTGAAGTGGACCCCTTGCTCGGCCCCGAAATGCGCGCCACGGGAGAAGTCATGGGCATAGCGGATTCTTTCGGCCATGCGTTTTATAAAGCGCAGGAAGCCGCGGGAGCGAAACTGCCCCTTGAGGGAAATGTGCTTCTGACCGTAGCGGACAAAGACAAGAAACAGTTGCTTCCGATAGCCGAACGACTTCAAAAACTCGGGTTCGGCATTTGCGCAACGGAGGGGACTGCTCGTTTTCTGGAGGAAAACGGAATAAGATCCAGCGTCACGAAAAAACTGCACGAAGGCAGGCCGAACCTCGCTGATGAGATAAAGAACAGGGACATACACCTCATCGTGAACACGCCGATAGGGCGCAGTAGCAACTATGACGACAGTTATATCCGCATGATGGCGATACAGCATAAGATACCGTATATAACTTCAATGGCAGCAGCTGAGGCCAGCGTTGAGGGAATTGAGGCCGCAAAAGCAAAAAAAGTCCTGCCGAAATCCCTGCAGGATTACTATAAGGAGCTTTCTATTTACCAAAAAAACGGGCAAAAAACGGTTTCGCAGTAGAAACCATAAAGAGGCAATAAGGGGCTGAACATATGGCAAGATCAAAAGCTTTTGATAACGAACGTTACCTGCAGGAACAATCCGCGGCCATTCTTGAACGCGTAAACATGTTCAATGATAAACTATATCTTGAGTTCGGCGGAAAGATCATCTTTGATTACCATGCCGCACGCGTGTTGCCGGGATTTGACCCCAATGTAAAGATGCGGCTTCTGCAGCAACTCAGCGACAAGGCGGACATTCTGCTCTGCATATACGCCGGCGACATCGAGCGAAGAAAAGTAAGAGCGGATTTCGGAATAACCTACGATGTTGACGCTCTCAAGCTGATTGATGACCTCAAGGACTGGAATATAGGCGTTTCAGCGGTCGTGATCACACGTTTTGACAATCAGCCGGCGGCAAAAATATTCAAGAATAAGCTGGAACACCGTGGGATCAAGGTATATACCCATCGTTATACGAAGGGATATCCCACGGACGTAGATCTGATCGTAAGCGATGAGGGCTATGGCGCTAATACGTACATTGAGACCAAGAACCCTCTTGTTATCGTAACCGGACCGGGTCCCGGCAGCGGAAAGCTTGCTACCTGTCTTTCTCAGCTTTACCATGATTATAAAAGAGGGACAAAACCGGGATATGCGAAATTTGAGACTTTTCCGATCTGGAATCTGCCCCTAAAACATCCCGTTAATATCGCTTATGAAGCCGCCACGGTAGATCTGAAGGATTCTAACATGATCGATACCTTCCACCAACAGGCGCATAACGAGACAGTCGTTAATTATAACCGGGATATGGAAATTTTTCCGGTTCTTCGCCGTATACTTGAAAAGATAACGGGAAAAGAATGCATTTACAAGTCACCTACGGATATGGGCGTTAATAAGGCCGGATTCGGGATCATGGACGACAAAGAAGTGCAAGAAGCGGCAAAAAAAGAGATCATCAGACGGTATTTTCGGGCCTCATGTGAACATGCGCTGGGTTTCGTGGAAAAAGATGCAGTGGAAAGGGCCGAACAGCTCATGGAGGAAGTAGGTGTTATTCCCACCGACCGTGTGGTAGTTGAAGCCGCGCGAGAGGCCGCGAAGGACGCGAGTGAAAGCGGAAAGGGCAATAAGGGCATCTTTTGCGGCGCGGCCATTGAACTGAACGATGGACTTGTGATTACCGGGAAAAACTCCCCTCTCATGCATGCCGCTTCAAGTCTTGTATTGAACGCCATAAAAGTTCTGTCGCGCATTCCCGACGACAGACACTTACTTTCGCCTAAGATAATAGAATCCATAAGGAATCTTAAAGAGAACATTTTGGATACAAAAACCATAAGTCTGGATCTTGAAGAAACCTTGATTGCTTTGAGCATAAGCGCGGCTACGGATCCGGATGCGGCTTCGGCCATGGAAAAATTAAAAGATCTTCACGGGCACGAGGTTCACATGACGCATATTCCCACTCCGGGCGATGAAGCGGGATTAAGACGGCTGGGAGTTAATCTTACAAGCGAACCCAATTTTTCCAGTAAAAGCCTTTTTGTGGCTTGACCATTCAGACAATTCGAAACAGCTTCTACTTCTGCGATTTTCTCTCCAAGAGAAATATGCAGGAAATCCGATTGAAAACCTGACGTAGGCATACTATAATAGAGCCCTTACATAGGGGAAAACATGTATCATAAAACAGGGATAAAATTATGGATAGAAACACTATAATCAGAAATGCCGAAAAGCATTTCTCCGGTCTCGTGGCGGAACAACTTGACCGCGTTGAGACGATGAAAAAGGAAAAGTCGTGGATTGATTATGCTACCCTAAAGCCCTTAATTATTGGTATCTGCTGGGGGGACGGCATAGGGAAGATGATATCTGCGCATGCTGAACAGATCCTCAAACATCTCTTGAAGAACGAGATGGACTCGGGCAAAGTAGAATTCCGGGTTATTGAGGGACTGACCATTGAAAACCGTGCTAAACATAAAAAAGCCATTCCGGATGGGGTTCTTCGGGAAATAAAAGCGTGCCACGTAATTTTAAAAGGACCTACCATGACACCGCAAGCGGGGGATCAGTGGCCGAATCTAGAAAGCGCTAATATAGCGATGCGGCGTGAACTTGATCTTTTTGCCAATGTTCGCCCCTGTAAAGATCCCGGCGCAGGGCATAGAATGGTGTTTCTTCAGGGAAAATACGGAGGGCGCTTATGTGCTCGGTTCCCGTGGGATTGACATAAACGATGATCTCAGTATCGATTTCAAGGTCGCAACCACGCCGGGTGTTGAAAGAATACTTCGTCTGGCATTTGAATATGCGCGGATAAACGAGAAAAAACACGTTACACTGGTTACAAAATCAAACGTAATTAAAGCAACGGACGGAAAATTTTCTCGGATGGCAAAAAAACTGGCTGAAGAATATAAGAAATATGGAATAGAACAG
Organism: Candidatus Omnitrophota bacterium; assembly: GCA_043811335.1. GTDB lineage: Bacteria > Omnitrophota > Gorgyraeia > Tantalellales > Tantalellaceae > CAZGOZ01. The sequence continues at coordinate 18,579 of JBDRNI010000081.1, forward strand.
GATGAGTGGTATGTAGATATCATGACCGCAAAACTTCTTGATCCTGAACGGAGCAGGGCGTTTCAGGTAATTGTACTGCCAAATCTCTACGGTGATATTCTTACCGATGAAGCCGCGCAACTCCAGGGAGGTGTAGGCACAGCAGGAAGCGCCAATATAGGCAAACGATGGGCAATGTTCGAGGCCATACACGGAAGCGCCCCGCGCATGGTAACGGAAGGGCGTGACATCTATGCGGATCCGTCATCAATGATCCGTGCCGCGGCTATGCTTCTTCGTCATGTAGGATTTCCGGAGAAGGCCTTACGAGTGGATATGGCGCTTGATGTTTGCGGCCATTTTGAGAAAAAAATCCAGATCACGGGCCGCCAGACGGGCGCGACCGGCAAAGAGTTCACGTCATATCTCATGGGTTGGGTGGATAATCCGGATATTGAGAAGAAATGGAAAGAATTTGCCGAGAAATAAACGTGGCTAAACAGGAGAAATTCATGGAAGAAAAATACGCTCATTCTAATGGGGGTATACTTATAATTGATTTCGGCTCGCAGTACGTCCAGCTTATCGCAAGACGCATAAGAGAAAACCGTGTTCATTCCATTGTGGCGCCACCGGGGATCTCTCTCAAAAAAATCCAAAAAATAGCTCCCCGCGGAATAATATTTTCAGGCGGTCCGTCAAGCGTATATGATAAAAAATCCCCGGATTTCGACCGCCGTATATTTACGCTTGGGATCCCTATTCTGGGTATATGCTATGGAATGCAGCTTATCGGAAAACGTGCCGGTGGAAAAATAAGGAAAAGCGGTAAGAGCGAATACGGCCGAGCCGTAGTGTCATTCCAAAGGCAAAACCCTCTTTTCGCAGGCATTCCCGCCAAGGGAGTGACTTGGATGAGCCATAGGGACAAAGTTGAACGTCTCCCTAAAGGATTTCGCCGGATAGCTAGAAGCGAAAACACGGATTGTGCGGCTTTTTTCAACCCCACCTTGAAAATTTACGGTGTCCAATTTCATCCTGAAGTTGCGCATACTGTCTCCGGTCCTAAAATACTTAAGAATTTTCTGTTCGGTGTATGTAAGTGCAGCAAAAACTGGACAATGGAATCCTTTATTCAGAAAAAGATAAATGATATACGCGAGCGCGTACAAGATCAGAGCGTCGTGCTCGGCCTTTCCGGAGGCGTTGATTCTACTGTATGCGCCGTGCTTTTGCATAAAGCCATCGGCAAACGACTTCATTGTATTTTCGTGGATAACGGTCTTTTGCGCAAAAATGAGAGGGAACGGGTCCGAGATTTGTTCCGAAAAAATATAAAGCTGGATTTGAGAGTGATTAACGCTGAAGGAAGGTTTCTCCGGCCCCTGAAAGGGATAACAAACCCTGAGAAAAAGAGAAAGATCATTGGCACCACGTTCATTCGTGTCTTTGAGGAGAATGCCCGAAAAATAAAGAATGCCACCTTTCTCGCGCAGGGGACACTGTATCCGGACATTATAGAATCTCAGTCTTTTTTCGGAGGGCCGAGCAATACAATAAAATCACATCACAATGTCGGTGGGCTTCCAAAAAAAATGGGACTCAAGATCATAGAACCGCTTAAAGATCTTTTTAAGGACGAGGTCAGGGAAGTCGGTCTAAAATTAGGATTATCAAAGGAAGTCGTCGGCCGTCAGCCGTTCCCGGGACCGGGCCTTGCGGTGCGAGTGGCCGGAGAAATAACAAAAAAACGGTTAGACATGCTTCGTGAATCCGACTGGATCATTATTGATATCGCAAAGAAGAAAAAAATTTACAATAAGACATGGCAAATTTTCGGAGTTTTTCTGCCCGTTAAAAGCGTGGGCGTCATGGGAGATTCACGAACCTATGAAAACACCATAGCGATCCGGGCCGTGACCAGTGTTGACGGCATGACGGCCGATTGGGCTCAAATCCCGCACAACATCCTAGGTGAGATGTCAAACAGGATAATCAATCAGGTTGACGGAATAAACAGGGTGGTTTTTGATATAAGCTCTAAACCTCCAAGCACAATTGAATGGGAATAGTCTTCCGGGATCGATTTAAACATGAAGTTCGCAAGGGTGGAAGTCAGAGATCGAAAGGGCATTCGCAACGCCGTCGTTGAGACCTTGAAACAGGACATAAATGACCTCGGCATAACCGGTGTCAGGGATGTTGAATATATTCAGGTATACTCCTTGAGCGGAAGTTTTTCCGCACGCGATTTGTGCCGTATCTCCGAAGATCTTCTTGCAGACAGCGTGTCCGGTGAATACGACTTTCTCAAAGGATTCCGTTCGAATGGACCGAAAAGCACTCATTTGATTGAAATTGCTCATAATCCCGGCGTTATGGATCCTGTTGAAGAGAGCGTATTGAAGGCATCCCGCGATATGGGGCTAAACGGAATTTCTTCCGTTAAGACCTCAAAAAAATACATACTCACGGGCCGGCTCTCAAAAAAGCAGATCTCCGAAATAACCGACAAATTACTTTACAACAAGGTGATTCAGCATATTGTTACGAAGGAAAAACCCCCGAAACAGGCAAGCTCCTGCCAACGCCGCCGTATTGAGATTAACGTGTTAGACGCGAACGACGCTTTACTGCGGCGCATAAGCCGGGAACGGGAGCTATATCTCAACCTGCAGGAGATGCAAGCCATAAAAGCCCACTTTCGGAAAATCGGGCGCAATCCCAGCGATTGCGAGATTGAAACACTGGCACAGACATGGAGTGAACATTGCAAGCACAAGACCATGATGGGGGCCGTCAAATTTAATGGTCGTTTTATTGAAAATCTGCTAAAAGCCACCATCATGAAGGTCACACACGAGTTGAACAAACAGTGGTGTGTGTCTGTTTTTAAGGACAATGCAGGTATAATACGGTTTGACGGCCGACATGATATCTGCTTCAAGGTTGAGACACATAATCACCCTTCAGCCCTTGAACCGTACGGCGGAGCAGAAACCGGGCTTGGCGGAGTGATCCGGGATCCAATGGGAACCGGCCGTGGAGCCAAACCGATCATAAACACGGACGTGTTTTGTTTTGGGATCCCGGACATGCCCCGTTCAGCCGTTTCCAAGGGGGTCCTTCATCCGAAACGCGTTCTCAAGGGAGTGGTTAGCGGGGTCCGCGATTATGGAAATAAAATGGGTATCCCGACAGTCAACGGAGCGGTATGTTTTGACCGGAGATATACCGCTAATCCACTTGTATTCTGCGGTAATGTCGGAATAATGCCCCATAAATTCTCTACGAAAAAGGTTTCTCACGGTGAACTCATCGTGGTTGTCGGAGGAAAGACCGGGCGCGATGGTATCCACGGAGCAACGTTTTCTTCTTCCGAATTGACCAGCAAATCTGAAACCGTTTCCGGAACAGCGGTTCAGATCGGAAATCCTATAGCCGAAAAAAAAGTGTTGGATACGCTTCTTCGTGCGCGAGATCTTAATCTTTATACATCCATAACCGATTGCGGTGCCGGAGGACTATCAAGTGCGATAGGCGAGATGGGCAGTGAAACAGGCGCCGAGGTTTATCTGGAAAAAGCGCCGCTTAAATATGAGGGCCTGGCCCCCTGGGAAATATGGATATCAGAAGCTCAGGAACGAATGGTAATCTCCGTGAAACCAAAACATCTCAAGAAACTCATGGGTGTTTTTGAAAGTGAAAATGTTGAAGCCACAGTAATCGGTAAATTTACGCGAACAAAAAAACTGCACATTTATTATAAGAAGCAGGTTGTCGCCGATTTAGACATGTCGTTTCTGCATCACGGTCTCCCACGCAAAATTCGCTTGGCTACATGGAAACCGAAAAAGGAAAATAAAAACCTTCTTCCGGGCCGGAAGAAAAACCTTACTGCAGATCTCCTGAAAATCCTTACACATTGGAACATCTGCAGTAAAGAATGGATCATCCGGCAATATGACCATGAGGTACAAGGAGGTAGTGTTCTTAAACCCCTTACAGGGGTGGATAACGACGGGCCTTCGGATGCGTCCATCACGCGGCCTTTTCTTGACAGCAACAAGGGGATTGTCCTCTCAAACGGTATTAATCCTTCTTACGGGGATATTGACCCTTACTGGATGGCGGCCAGCGCTATTGACGAAGCGCTTCGTCAAATTGTTGTCGTAGGCGGCGACGTTGAAAAAACGGCACTTCTCGATAATTTTTGCTGGGGAACTACTGAGAAACAACAACAACTGGGGGGGCTTGTCCGCGCTTCTTTCGCCTGCTACGATATGGCAAAAATATACGGGACTCCCTTTATCTCGGGAAAAGACAGCTTGAATAACGAATTTAATTCCGGTAAAAAAACCGAATCTATTCCTCCGACACTTCTGATATCTGCCATTGCCGTGATGCCTGATGTGCGGAAAAGCATTTCTTCCGACATGAAAAGGCCTGACAGCCTGATCTACGTTTTGGGGGAAACTTTTCAGGAAATGGGGGGCTCTCAATACTTTTTATCAAAAAAGAAAAGTGGAGGTGTTATCCCGCGGGTAAGACCGAAAACTTCACTGCAAATAATGAAGTGTTTACATCGCGCGATAGACCAGGGACTTGTTTTGGCGGCTCATGACTGCTCCGAAGGGGGTATCGCCGTGGCGCTTTCGGAAATGCTTCTTGCGGGGAATTTGGGCGCAAATGTTTCCGTCAGGAACATTCCAAGAGAAAAAAACATAAAAAGGGAAGATGTTCTGTTGTTCTCAGAGTCAAATTCACGCTATATCGTGGAAATTTCGCCCTCAAAACAAAATTCTTTTGAAAAATTAATGAAAGGGCTGTCGTGCAAAAATATCGGTTGTGTAAAAGCTTCACAAATATTGGAGATAACCGGTTTTGACGGCAATCATGTTGTCCGCGCTCGGGTAGATGCCCTTAAGAACTGTTGGCAAAAGCCATTCCGAAAGTTGATGCATGAAAAAGATTAATGTTATAGTTCTGCGGACTGCCGGCACAAATTGTGACGCGGAAACGGCTCAT